>MHQR01000026.1:55768-56111 GCA_001820725.1 Candidatus Sungbacteria bacterium RIFCSPLOWO2_01_FULL_54_21
CCGCCACTGGCGTCAATTTGAAACAACTGCGTTGGACTCGTCGTCCCGATGCCGACGTTGCCGCTATTTAATATCCTCATCCGTTCCGACCAGGAAGTCCCATTATGCGTTGCAAAAATAAGGTCGTCAGTAAGTCCAGATGATCCAGGAACATTCATACCAACATGAGCCTCAGTGCCGCCTGACTGTTGCCTGTGAAAATTAATAGCAGCTGCGTTGGCACTAGAACGCAATTCAATTAAGGAATTCGTCCCATCTGTAACCTTTACCTGCGGTTCTGCACCAGCACTACTTTGAACTACGAACAACGCTGTCGGACTCGTCGTCCCGATGCCGACGTTGC
>MHQR01000027.1 GCA_001820725.1 Candidatus Sungbacteria bacterium RIFCSPLOWO2_01_FULL_54_21
AAACACGGCTCACATCGCCCCGCGGCTCACGCCACGGGGCATTTTTTTCCATTGAAGTAGCATTTCACTGGGGTGCTTGACAGGAATTGTCGGCTCGACTACAATAGAGGTATTCGATGGCAAGATAGCGACTTCTTATATTCGGGAATCGCAAGGGTTCCAAAAGGCCCACCACCGAAAAACACAACATAACACACACTCTTGTTGCGGCGCTGACGAGCAATCGCAAAGAAGTTTTATACCCCCGACGCGAAGGAGGATTTTTAGTGTTAAATTTTGTTGTTTTTCAGCGTTTCTTACGAAATGTCCATTAATATTTTGGTGTCCGATACACCAGAATAGTGTTTAGTACACGTTTACACGCATTTCGTTTTATGGAAAAGAGATACGCCTACGCGTCACGCAATTCCCATGGAGAATTGCCAAACCTTGTCGAGGCCCAACTTGCTTCGTACGCTTGGTTTTTCAAAAAGGGATTGCGGGAACTGTTGGATGAAGTATCTCCGGTGCGCGACTTTAGCGAGAAAGAATTCTTGCTTGATTTCGTGCAGTTTTATCTTGACGAGCCGAAGTTCAGTGAAGAGGAGGCGCGCTCGCGCAATCTTTCGTTTGAAGCGCCCTTGCGCATCCGCGCGCGGCTGACCAATAAGCGAACGAAGGAGGAGAAGGAGCAAGAGATCTATCTGGGCGATTTCCCCATCATGACTACCCGGGGCACTTTTATTGTCAACGGCGTTGAGCGCGTTGTCGTGTCCCAGCTCATTCGGTCCTCGGGCGTGTACTTTACCAATACCGCCTCGCGAGGCAAACGCTATTTTGGCGCCAAGATCATTCCCAACCGTGGCGCATGGCTTGAGTTTGAGACCGATGCCGATGGCGCCATATACGTGAAGATAGACCGCAAGCGCAAGATCGCGGCAACCGCTCTTTTGCGCGTGTTCGGCATGAAAGATCCTCTTGCCCTTGCAGACACTTTTAAGGACATAGATACCGGAGAGGTGTCCTTTATCAAAAAAACGCTTGAAAAAGATCAAACAAAGACCGCCGAGGATGCTTTTATGGAACTCTACAAGCGTATACGCCCCGGAGACCTGGCTACGGTAGATAATGCGCGCACGCTGATTCAGACCATGTTCAGCGCCGAGCGTTATGATCTGGGTGATGTGGGGCGATATAAATTCGTCCAGCGCCTCAACCTGCCCAAGGAGGACAAAGGAAAAATCCTGACCGCAAAAGAGATCATCGCGGTCATACATGAGATCGTGCGACTCAATAATATCGGCAATACGCCGGCAGACGACATTGACCATTTGGGCAACCGCAGAGTTCGCGGCGTGGGAGAATTGCTCCAGAATAAGCTTCGCGTAGGAGTCGCGCGTATGGTGCGCATCATCCGCGACCGCATGTCCACACTGGATCCGGTCACGCTCACTCCTGCCCAACTCATCAATGCGCGGCCCTTTATGGCCTCGGTGAAAGAATTCTTCACCTCCAGTCAATTGTCGCAATTCATGGACCAGGTAAATCCTTTATCCGAGCTTGAGCACAAGCGCCGCTTGTCTGCCATGGGTCCGGGCGGACTCCAGCGCGAGCGCGCGGGGTTTGAGGTACGCGACGTGCACCCTTCGCACTATGGCCGCATCTGCCCGATTCAAACGCCGGAAGGCCCGAACATCGGATTGGTGGGACACCTGGCGGGACACGCGCGCCTCAACGAACTCGGTCTTATTGAGACGCCCTATGTGAAAGTAAAGGACGGCAAAGTAACAAGTGAGATACGGTATCTGGATGCCGCATCAGAAGTGAAATACAACATCGCCCATGCGGGCATTGCCATGGGGGACCACGGCGAAATCCTCAATGAGCAGGTGGAAGCGCGCGTACACGGCAATCCGTCCGTGGTACAGCGCGACGCGCTCGATTTTATAGACATCTCTCCCCAGCAGGCGATTTCCATAGCCACGAGTTTGATTCCATTCTTGGAACACGACGACGCAAACCGCGCGATGATGGGCTCCAACATGCAGAGGCAGGCCGTACCATGCGTCCGCGCATCAGCTCCCCTCGTCGGTACCGGCGTGGAGGAGCGCGCGGCGCGCGATTCTGGCCGTGTGATCGTCGCCGAAACCGACGGCACCATTGAATCCGTAGACGGCAATCACGTTGCCGTCAAAGACAAGAGCGGCAAGATAAAGTCGTATCCGTTCGTATCGTTTCTGCGGACCAACGCCTTTACCGCCATCCGCCAGAAGCCGGTCGCGATGAAGGGGCAGAAGGTAAAAAAAGGCGACGTGCTCGCGGATTCGTCTTCCACCGAACTCGGACATCTGGCGCTCGGACAGAATATTCTCGTGGGATTCGTCTCGTGGTTCGGCGCGAATTACGAAGACGCGATCATCCTGTCGGAAAAACTTTTGAAAGAAGACCGCTATACCTCCATTCACATTGAGGACTTTACCTGTGATGTGCGCGACACCAAGCTCGGCGTGGAAGTGACCACCCCCGATATCCCGAACGTCGGCGAGGAAAGATTGAAGAACCTGGACGAGGACGGCGTAGTACGCATTGGCGCGGAGGTGCGCTCGGGTGACATTTTGGTTGGAAAAATAACGCCGAAAGGCGAATCGGATCTGACACCGGAGGAAAAACTTCTGCGCGCCATCTTCGGAGAAAAAGCGCGCGAAGTGAAAGACACGTCCCTGCGCCTGCCGCACGGCAAACGCGGCAGAATTGTCGCCGTGCGCGAATTTTCCCGCGAGAAAGGCGACAAATTGGAGGCGGGCGTTATCAAGCGTATACAGGTGGATGTGGCGCAATTGCGCAAGATCGCGGTGGGGGACAAGCTCGCCGGACGTCACGGCAACAAGGGTGTGATTTCAAAGATATTGCCCGAAGAGGACATGCCGCACTTGGAGGACGGCACACCCGTTGAAATGATACTCAACCCCATGGGTGTGGCCTCGCGCATGAATGTGGGCCAAATTTATGAGACGCATCTGGGATGGGCGGCAAAGAAACTCGGCTATCATGCTGTAACGCCAGCGCTCGCAGGATTTTCAGAGGAGGAAATAAAAGAAGAACTCATAAAAGCAGGATTGCCCGCGGACGGCAAAGTATGGCTCTATGACGGTCGCACGGGCGAGCGCTTCACCCAGAAGGTAACCGTGGGATATATTTATGTGCTGAAACTCATTCACCTTGTAGAGGACAAGATTCACATGCGCTCGATCGGGCCGTATTCGCTGATCACCCAACAGCCGTTGGGCGGCAAGGCGCAATTCGGCGGACAGCGCTTCGGAGAAATGGAGGTGTGGGCCTTGGAAGGATACGGCGCGGCGCACACGCTCCAGGAAATGCTGACGATCAAGTCGGATGATGTGCTCGGACGCGCATCCACGTATGAGGCGATCATCAATGGTGAAAAAATCAAAGCGCCCAGTATTCCAGCGTCATTCAACGTGCTGGTCAACGAACTCAAAGGTCTTGCGCTGAATGTCCAGCTTCTGGCAAAACCCACGGTCGCGGAAACCGAAGAGTTGGAGCGCACAGCTCTGACACCGGTGAAAATCAGCGGCGCGCGGACCAAGACAAAAGCGGCGGCCGCATAATCGGATACGTTTACTCGCACCTCTATGCCGGAAGAAACCACGCATCCGAATAATGATTTCAAGGTGATCGGTTTGCGGCTCGCGTCCCCCGAGGAAATCATTTCCTGGGGCCATGGCGAGGTCGTAAAGCCGGAGACCATCAATTACCGGACCGGCAAGCCCGAGCGCGACGGCCTGTTTGACGAGCGCATTTTCGGCCCGACCAAGGACTGGGAATGCTATTGCGGCAAGTATCGCCGCATTCGGTACAAGGGCGTTGTCTGCGATAAGTGCGGCGTGGAAGTAACGCGCGCGATCGTGCGCCGCGAACGCATGGGATTCATCAAGCTGGCCTCGCCCGTGAGCCATATCTGGTTCCTGCGCGGCATCCCGTCCAAAGTCGGCCTCCTGCTTGATATGTCGGTCAATGATCTGGAAAAAGTTATCTATTTCGCGGGCTATATCGTCACCAAGATCGACGAGAAGGCGCGGATGAAAACCTTGGAGGACATTGACCACGAGTACAAGCTCAAGGTGAAAGCAATGCCCGAAAGCGAGCAGAAAAACCTGAAAGAAATGAAAGATGCGACGCGCGAAGAACTGCGTGACTTAGCCGTGCACCAGGTGCTGTCCGAAGTGGAATATCACCGCATGGCGCGCAAGTTCGGCGAGGTGTTTGAAGCATCCATCGGCGCCGAAGCCATCCGAAAAATACTGGAGCGCATGGATCTGTCTGCATTGCGCGAGCGCATGCAAAACGATTCGCCGAACCAAACGCCCTTGGCCCAGCGCAAGACCCTGCGCAGAATTCAGGCCGTGAGCGACATGTTGCGTTCGGGCATCCGGCCGGAGTGGATGTTTCTCACCGTCATCCCCGTGATTCCGCCAGACCTGCGCCCCATGGTACAGCTCGACGGCGGCCGCTACGCGACGTCTGACCTCAATGATTTGTATCGGCGCGTCATCAACCGCAACAACCGCTTGAAGCGGCTGTTTGAATTGAAAGCGCCGGAAGTCATCACCCGTAATGAGAAGCGCATGCTCCAGGAAGCCGTAGATGCGCTGGTGGACAATTCCATACGCCGCGGCGCATCGCCCGCGGCATCGCAAATCCAGCGACGGCCGTTGAAATCGCTTGCAGATATCTTGAAAGGCAAGCAGGGCCGCTTCCGCCAGAATCTGCTCGGCAAGCGCGTGGACTATTCGGGACGCTCCGTCATTGTGGTTGGCCCGGATCTTGAGTTGCACCAATGCGGCCTGCCCAAGAAAATGGCGCTTGAGCTCTTCAAGCCGTTCGTCATACGCAAACTCATTGAAAAAGAAATTGCGCACAATATCCGCGGCGCGGGCAAATTAATTGAGGACCAGAACCCGCACGTGTGGGCGGTATTGGAAGAGGTGATCGCCGGACGCGCGGTCTTGCTCAACCGCGCGCCGACACTCCACCGCCTCGGCATCCAGGCGTTTTATCCCGTGCTCATCGAGGGAGACGCCATTCAACTGCATCCCCTGGTGTGCCCCGCGTTCAACGCGGACTTTGACGGCGACCAGATGGCCGTGCATTTGCCGCTGACTGACGAGGCCCAACAAGAGGCGCAGACCATTATGCTTTCCAGCCACAACTTGCTCAAGCCCGCGACCGGCGACCCGATTGTCAACCCGACCCAGGATATTGTGCTGGGCTGTTATTTTGCCACGGTCATCCGTTCGGGTGTGAAAGGCACCGGCAAAACCTTTGCGTCAGAGGAAGAAGCTTTGCTCGCCTATGATTTCGGCCACGTAGATGTGCAAGCAAAAATAAAGGTGCGGACCAAAAAGCAGGAGACCGCATCAAAAGAAGGCAGGAATAAAATAATAATGGAAACGAGCATCGGCCGCATCCTGTTCAACCGCGTCCTGCCCGATGATTTCCCCTTCGTCAACCACGAATTGCGCAACCGCGACCTTGCGGAAATCGTCACACGCATTATTAAAGGATACGGCATTGCGGGTACGCCGAGCATTCTCAACCGCATCAAGAAGTTCGGCTTTGAATACGCGACCCGTTCGGGCACGTCGTGGGGCATTGACGACCTAAAACTTCCGGCGGAAAAACCAGCGCTGATCGAGGCCGCGCGTGAGGAAGTTGCAGTGATCATTGACCAATTCCAGCAGGGACTTCTCACCGATCTCGAACGCTACAACCGCATCGTGGAAATATGGCAGGGCGTGGTGGATAAAATCACCAAGCTCGTGCCGGCTACCCTTGACCAGCAGGGTTCTATTTTCTCCATGGTGGATTCTCGCGCCCGCGGCTCCTGGACCCAAATCCGCCAGATGGCGGGCATGAAGGGCCTCGTGGTAAACCCCGCGAGCCGCATCATCGAGTTGCCGGTGCTCTCTTCGTATAAAGAGGGACTCAACGTGCTGGAATATTTTATTTCAACCCACGGCGCCCGCAAGGGGACGGCAGACACGGCGCTACGCACGTCTGCGGCAGGATATCTGACGCGCCGCCTGGTGGATGTCGCGCAGGACATCATTGTCACAGAAAAAGATTGCGGCGCCAAAGATGGCCGCGAGATCACGAAACAGGGCTCGGAGGAGATCAACAAAGGACTAGGACAACGCGCATTCAGCCGAGGACTTTTCGAAGACGCGCGCGATGCGGATGGAAAAGTGGTGTTTAAAAAAGGCACCATGATTGGCTATGACGAAGCAAGAATCCTGAACGAGCGCGATGTTGAGCGCGTCGTGGTGCGATCGCCGCTGACGTGCCGGACCCTGCGCGGCGTGTGCCAGGAATGCTACGGGTATGACCTAGGCCACAACGAAGTCGTCAAAATCGGAGAAGCCGTGGGCATTGTGGCCGCGCAGGCCATCGGCGAGCCAGGCACCCAGCTGACCATGCGCACTTTCCACATAGGAGGGGTCGCCGGAGGCGGCGACATCACCACGGGTCTGCCGCGCGTGGAGGAAATCTTTGAATCGCGCCCGCCGAAATGGAAAGCAGTGGTCGCGGATACGAACGGCATCGTCACCGAGATCGCGATCGAGGGCCGCGAGCGCATCCTGAAAATACAGTCCGAAGGCACATATGAAATCAGAGAAGTGCGCGCGCCGCAAAATTCCACCATCCTCGTGTCTGCTGGCAGTGAAGTAAAGCGTGGCATGGTGCTGACTGAAGGGCACGCCGACCTCAAAGATCTTTACCGCTTCGCGGGCAGACAAGCAACCGAGCGCTACATCGTACGCGAAGTGCAGAAGATTTACTCCTTGCAGGGCGCGCCCATCCACGACAAGCACGTAGAAGTGATCGTGCGGCAGATGTTCTCGCGCGTGCGCATCAAGGATGCGGGGGATACCGCGTTCACTCCGGGAGAAGTGATTGAGAAGCAGGAGTTCCGCCGCATGAACCGCAAGATGGCGCGCGCAGGCAGACAGCCCGCAAAAGCTATACAGCTTCTGATGGGCATCACGCGCGTAGCGCTCACCACGTCAAGTTTTCTTTCCGCCGCGTCTTTCCAGGAAACCGCCCGCGTGCTCATTGACACCGCGATCCGCGGCAAGAAAGACAATCTGCGTGGCTTGAAAGAAAACGTCATCATCGGCCGCCTCATCCCCGCCGGCACCGGCTACCGCAAGACGGTGTAGTGATTTGACTTAAAGGTACTGTCGTTGGGGATGGCATATCCCCGCGCCACGGTATAAATGGTATCGGCGCACAGATGTCAAGGGTCGCCTCCTGCGGCCCTTTTTCTATTGTCTGACAGGGAAAGAGTCCAATTTGTGCACAAGTGGCGTTGCCTGCGGCAGCTTTTATGTCTATACTGCCACTATATGGCGAGTAAAAAATCCCAGAAGAGACGTAGACCAGAGCCGGAAAGAGACGTGGAGCGCACGCAGTGGCACGCAAGCGTGGCGGATGATACGAAGAAAGCGATTTTAGCCATTGCGGCATTCATTGCCGCGATACTCTTACTCTTAAGTTATCTTGGCAAGGGCGGACTGGCAGGGCAAGGGATATATCGCCTGCTCGGCGGGCTCCTGGGGAGCGGCTATTTTTTTGCGCCGATCGCCTGCGTGCTCATGGGCTTTTCATTTCTCTTCGGCTCCAGCCGCAAACTTGTGGCTCCCACGGCCGTGGGCGGCATTCTTTTCCTTTTTTCATCCCTTGGCATCCTGAATATCCTGTTCGGGGCCGGCACCGGAGGCATCATCGGCGGCATGGTCAGCGTACCTTTGCTCAAACTTTTTGATTTCTGGGCGGGACTCGTGTTGGCGCTCGGCCTCTTTGTCACGTCCGTACTCCTTGTCTTTGACATACGGCTCTGGTGGAAGCGCAGCCAAGCGTACGAGGAAGAGGGCGAAGAAACGCCCACAACAGAGACGCCTGCGGTCCCCGCAGGTGAGCCGGATGCATCACTCCTTTCCCGTGTGGAAGCCCTTATTTCTTCCCGCCTGGCAAAGGAAGGGGCCGCCCCACCCGATCCACCCCCTGTCGGCGTCATGGCTTCTACCCCAGTGCCCGTTGCCTCCGCAGACCAAGATACTATCATGCCCGTGAAAAGCCGGATGCCAAAAACGCACTACAAAAAACCGCCGTTCGATCTTTTGCAGGGAGACAAGGGCACGCCGAGTTCCGGCGATATTCGCGCCAACGCAAACATCATCAAACGCACGCTTGAGAATTTCGGCATTATGGTGGAGATGGGCGAAGTGTCCATCGGCCCCACGGTTACCCAGTACACGCTCCGCCCTGCGGAAGGCGTGCGGCTTTCCAAAATAGTCGGCCTCAACAGTAATCTTGCGTTGGCGCTTGCCGCGCCCTCGCTTCGCATTGAAGCCCCTATCCCGGGAAAATCGCTGGTCGGCATTGAAGTACCCAATCGTTCAATAGCGCTCGTGGGCCTGCGTTCTCTTCTGGAAGAGCACGCGATCCAAGATGCGCCACAGCCGCTTACGGTGGCGCTCGGCCGCGATGTCACCGGCTCGCCGGTGTATGCGGACTTGGCGCGTATGCCCCACCTCCTGGTCTCCGGCTCTACGGGTTCGGGCAAATCCGTATCCATCCACTCGCTCGTTGTCTCGCTTCTCTACCGCAACGGCCCCGAGCAACTGCGCTTTATCATGGTTGACCCCAAGCGCGTGGAGCTTTCTATATATAACGACATCCCGCACTTGCTCACACCGGTGATTACGGATGCGAAGAAGACCATTCAGGTCCTGCGCTGGGCAACCAAGGAAATGGATCGCCGATACGATCTCTTGTCCGGCTTTCATGCGCGCGACATCATGAGTTACAATACCGGCATAGGCAAAGATGCTGACCGCGAGCCATTGCCCTATACCGTGATCATCATTGACGAGCTCGCTGACCTCATGGCCGTGTATCCGCGCGAAGTTGAGGGCTCAATCATACGCCTTGCGCAAATGGCGCGCGCGGTCGGCATCCATCTCATCGTCGCCACCCAGCGTCCGTCCGTGGAAGTCATTACCGGACTTATCAAGGCCAACATCACGTCGCGCATCGCGTTCCAGGTAGCATCGCAGATTGACTCGCGCACCATTCTTGACACCGCAGGCGCTGAAAAACTGCTCGGTAACGGAGACATGCTCTTTTTGGCGGGAGACACCGGTCGCGCGCGCAGGATCCAGGGCGCATACGTATCCGAGCAAGAAGTAAAAAAAGTCGTCGCCTTCCTGCACGATGCCATACCGCCACCCGAATACGAACACGAGGAGGAGATGTTTGCCGGACGAGCCGAGGGGGCGCGTGAGGAGCACGACGCGCTCTTCACGGGACTAGCAGATGATGCTGACATTGGGGACAACGACCCCCTTTACGACGAAGCACGCGCCCTGGTTATAGACGCAGGCAAGGCGTCGGCATCATATCTGCAACGGCGTCTGCGCGTGGGATACGCGCGCGCCGCGCGCCTGCTTGACCTTATGGAAAACAACGGCGTTGTCGGCCCTGCGGATGGCGCAAAGCCGCGGGAAGTATATGGCGCTGGATCATCCAGCAATGCGCCCGCAGACATTCACGAGAATTAATCGCCTTCCTATGGAATCAGCGCTTGGCACTGCATTGAGAACCCGACGCGAAGCTCTGGGCATGGACGTGGATGATTTGGCGCGCGCGGCACATATCTCGGCACAATATATACGCGCTCTTGAAGACGCGGGTTATGACATCTTTCCCGCCAAAGTATACGCCCAGGGCGCGGTGCGGCGCATGTCGCATATTTTCGAAAGCAATGACGGCGAGGAACTGATAGTACTCCTCAACCGCGAATGGCCCCGTGGTATCGGCGAGGCGACCGATCGCGCGGCTCCGACTGGATCACAACGGCCATTTGCAGGACTGCATCTCTCACCCCGCAGGATCGGTCTCATCGGCATCAGCGCCTTTTCCCTAGTTCTCCTGGGCTTCTGGGGGTTGCGTCTGTTTCTCTTCACCCTGCCTCCATTGCTCGCCGTAGAAATCCCCGCGCCGTACAGCCGCATTACTGCCCCTGTCCTAACCGTCGCGGGAGCCACGGAAAAAGAGAGTCGTTTGACCGTAAACGGGCGCGAGATTAACATTGACGAGCGCGGAAATTTCAACGAGGAGATAGAATTGCCGCTGGGAGCCAACACCCTGCGGTTTGCGAGCCAGAGCCGCTTTGGCAAGACGAGCGAAGAAGTGCGATATGTGTTTGTGGAGTAGCATGTTTATATACTAGGTAACGCGCTATGGCGGAAAAAACAACAGACAAGCTCGATAAGGCAAAACTTCTGGAATCCACGGTCAAGGAGATCCAGGAAAAATTCGGCGAGGGCGCGATCATGAAGCTCGGCTCCGTGCGTAAAGTGGATGTGGATGTGATTCCCACGGGCTCCATTTCCATTGATATGGCGCTGGGTGTCGGCGGCGTCCCGCGCGGCAGAATCATAGAAATCTTCGGCCCTGAATCATCGGGCAAGACCACGCTGACCCTTCATATTGTCAAAGAAGCCCAGCGCAAAGGCGGACTCGCGGCATTCGTGGACGCCGAACACGCGCTCGACCCCGAGTACGCGCGCCGGATCGGCGTGAATGTGGACGATCTGCTCATCTCCCAGCCGGACAACGGCGAGCAGGCGCTGGAAATCGTGGAATCGCTCGTCCGCTCCAACGCACTCGACGTCATTGTCATTGACTCGGTCGCAGCACTCACCCCCCGCGCCGAGATAGAAGGGGAGATGGGGCAACAGCATGTGGGTCTCCAGGCGCGCCTCATGTCGCATGCGCTCCGGAAGCTGACCGCCATCGTTGCCAAAAGCCGCACGGTCGTCATCTTCATCAACCAAATCCGGATGCAAATCGGCGTGTTTTACGGCAATCCCGAGACCACGCCGGGAGGCAAGGCGCTGAAGTTCTACTGCTCGGTGCGTATTGACATCCGGCGCGCGGCGCAATTAAAGAAAGGGGACGAAATCATCGGCAACCGCACGAAAGTGAAGATCGTAAAAAACAAGGTGGCGCCGCCGTTTCGCACCGCGGAATTCGACATTTATTACAACGAGGGTATTTCCGCAGAGGCGGATATTCTCAACGTGGCGCTCGCCGCGGACATCGTGAAAAAGACGGGCAACACCCTGGCCTACGATGCTATAAAACTTGGCGTGGGATTCGACACGGCCAAGAATTTCCTGAAAGAAAACACGAAGATCCGCGATGAGATCGTAAAAAAAATCCGCGAAGCGCAAAAACACGCGGAAGCGGAAAAGATGAAGTAGACACAAACACATATAAAATGACTCCGCGTACGCGGAGTCATTTTATATGTGTTGAGACCGATTTTTGTCACCGTGTCGTAAACGGAACGATAGCCAGGAAGCGCGCGCGCTTGACGGCGTCTGCCAGCTTGCGCTGATGGCGAGCGCACAGACCCGATTTTCTGCGCGCATAGATCTTGCCCTGCACGCTCATGAACTGGCGCAACTGCTCGGCATTTTTATAGTCAATGACATCGCGATTGGTAGTGCAGAATACGCACTGTTTTTTGATGGTCTGCGGCATATGCTAGAAAGGTATATCTTTTATATCAATCTCTTCGCCTTCTTCCGCAAGCTCGATCACCGGCATGGCGTCGGAAGCATTGCTTCCAGCGGGCGCTTGTTGCGGCCGCATACCGCCTTCATTCCATGTGCTGTTATTTCCGTCCTGATTGCGGGGACTATTCATCGGGGCTCCGCCACCAGCGCTGCCTTGCGGTTTCGGGCCAAGCTGTATCTGATCGGCGATCACCTCGGTGCGGAAATGTTTGGCGCCCTGCGGGTCCTGCCATGAGCGGGTCTGCAGACGTCCCTCTATCAAAATCGAACTGCCTTTATGAAGATAGTGCGTTATGATCTCTGCCTGCCTGCCCCACGCGACAATACTGTGAAATTCCACCTGCTCCTGCTTCTGACCCTGCTTGTCCGTATAGCGGCGATTGGTGGCGACGCCAAACGAACATACGGCCTGTCCCCCTGCGGTCTGGCGCAATTCCGGATCGCGCGTGAGATTGCCGAGAATGAATACCTTGTTAAGAGAATACATGAGGCGAACTTGTAGGAATTAGCTTTTTAACTTGTAGGGGATACATGCGAAAGGTTCTACAAGCAACCTTATTTTCCCAAAATTTCCTCCAGCTTCTTATCCAATGCCTCAAAATCAAGTTTTTCTCCGGCCACTTCCTGCTCTCGCAGGACTTCCGGCCTTTGCGCGCCAGTGCCTGACGGCGGACGGGATGCTCCACTCGTGCCGGGTACATAGCTACGCAGAATGGGGCGGCGCGTTTCAATCTCTTCCTCCACGATCAGGTGGCGCAGAATTTCCGGCCTTTCTTTTGCTTTTTTGCCGATCACGGCAATCGCCGAGGGAAGCCCTGCAAACGTGGTCCATCCGAAATACGCGCTATGCTCTTTGTTGACCGTGTAAGCAAGGCGCCGTTTTTTAGGCGGCTCAACGCGGCGGATGGCTCCCTTATGCTCTTCGATCAGCTCCGATATTTTTCCCGCCACACCCAAGACATCTTCTTCCGGCAGGGAAGGGGAAAGCAGATAGGCCAATTCGTAGTTTTTTGCGTCTAGATCCATTCCGTCAATGGTATATAAAACGACTTCCTTCCACAATATTGACTTTATGATATTTTGTTGTCTTACAACGACTGCTGATCAAATTTTGAATTCAATAATGTCACCGTCCTTGACCACGTATTCTTTGCCCTCGATACGCAGAAGCCCTTGCTCTCGCGCGCGGACATACGATCCTGCTTCGATGAGTTTGTCGTAGCCGATTACTTCGGCACGGATGAATTTTTGCTCAAAGTCAGAATGGATCGCGCGTCCGGCGCGGGGAGCGGTAGAGCCGATGGGCACGGTCCATGCCCTGCTCTCGTCCTCGCCGGTTGTAAAAAACGTCATGAGTCCAAGCGCCGCATAGCTCGTGCGGATCAGTTTGGCGAGCCCGCTTTCGGCGAGCCCCATCTCGCGCATGTATTCCTCGTATTCCTCCTCGGGTAGCGCCGCGAGTTCAGATTCTATTTTCGCCGAAATCACGACATACGGTGATGCTCCTATTTTTTCTCGAAAAGCGGCATCCGGGGACCATTCTGATACCGCTTGTTTTTCGGAAGCGTTGCATACATACATAAAGGGCTTCTCCGTAAGCAGCAGTAATCCGTTACTATCGAGGTTTAACCTCGATAGTAAACCCCCGTGGCCGAGGGTTGCTTTTATTTCCTCCAAGTATTTACTTTCTTCCACGGCTCCCTTTTTTCCGGCCTTCACTTCTTTCTGCACGGATTCAAGCCGTTTGCTCACGGTCTCCAGGTCTTTCAATATCAATTCATACTCCAGCACTTCTATGTCGGATACGGGATTCGGCGCTCCTGCCACATGCGTAATATCGGGGTCATCAAACACGCGCACGACGTGGGCAATTGCCCATGTATCGCGGATGTGGGAAAGAAATTTATTGCCCAGCCCCTCGCCCTCGCTGGCACCCTTGACCAGCCCCGCAATGTCTACAAACTCCACGATCGCCGGAACGGTTTTTTTGGAATGCGATAGCTCCGTGAGCGCGGACAAACGCTCATCCGGCACAGCCACCATCCCGACATTGGGCTCAATGGTGCAAAAAGGATAATTAGAAATATCAACCTTTTTGCGGGTAAGGGCGTTAAACAGCGTGGACTTGCCAACGTTGGGCAATCCAACGATGCCTATTTTGAGAGACATACGATATACGCTATGATAGAATCCTATGAAAATCAATCCGATGATGTTCCGCGAATATGACATACGCGGACGAATAGATAATCCGGATGAGTTGACCGACGCGGCTGTCGAGGCGATCGGCAAGGCGTTTGCCGTATTTCTTGCCCGACGCGGCATCACCGAAGCGATCGTGGCGCATGACGCACGCGACTATTCGCGCCGCGTCAAAGATCTCACCCTAAAGGCCTTACAGGAGTCGGGTGTTCACGTGATCGAGATCGGCCAGGTTCCGGTGCCGATTTTTTATTTTTCCCAGTATCTTCTCAAGAAAAAAGGCGGCGTGATGATTACGGCATCCCACAATCCCTGGGGGTGGAGCGGATTCAAGCACGCGTACGATTACTCCACGACGCTGGTGCCGGAGAATGTGGCAGAGCTCCAAGATATCATCGCACAGGAAAAATATATATCAGGAAGCGGCACAGCCGAGACGTACCCCGATATCGTCACGGCATATACCGAGGACGTGCTGTCGCGGGTTAAGATCGCGCGCCCGTTGCGCGTGCTCGTGGACACGGGCAACGGTACCGTAGGACTTACCACACCCGATATCTTGCGCAGAGCCGGCTGCGAGGTGATCGAACAATATACCGAGGTAAGCGCCGAGCGGCATCATGAGGCAAATCCCAGCACGCTGGGGATGCTTGACGCGATGCGAGAAGGCGTACAAAAGCACGGAGCCG
This sequence comes from Candidatus Sungbacteria bacterium RIFCSPLOWO2_01_FULL_54_21, assembly GCA_001820725.1. GTDB lineage: Bacteria > Patescibacteriota > Minisyncoccia > Sungbacterales > HO2-52-23 > WO2-54-10. Next base: position 14,540 of record MHQR01000027.1, read on the forward strand.
ATATTGGTCTGGGATTTGATGACGACGGCGACCGGCTTGGCGCAGTTGATGAACGCGGCGAACCGATCTGGCCCGACCGGATGCTGGCGATCCTCTCGCGCGATGCGCTGGCTGGCAAGCCCGGCGGGAGCGTTGTCTTTGATGTGAAGTGTAGCGATGCGCTGGCGGACGAGATCCGGCGTCTCAACGGCATCCCCGTTATGTGGAAAACCGGACATTCGTATATTAAGGCAAAGGCAAAGGAAACCAATGCTGTCCTTGCCGGTGAACGTTCGGGTCATATGTACCTGCGCTATGCGGCGCCGTATGAATATGATGATGCGACGTTTGCCGCGCTCAAATTCCTAGAATATATGAGCAGGATGCACACGTCGGTCTCGCGGATCATTGCGGAGTTGCCGCGGTATGTGACGTCTCCTGTATGGCACGCGTCGTGCGCCGACGAAAAAAAATACGGCGTGGTGGATCGGCTTGTTGCCGCATTCAAGCAAGAATACGGCGCAGACAAGATCAACGACATCAATGGCGCCCGGGTTTCCTTTGATGACGGCTGGGGACTGGTGCGCGCGTCTTCCAACGTGCCTGCACTGGTTCTCGTTTTCGAAGGAAGGGACGATCAATCGTTGAAACGAATAGAAGCAATTTTTCGGAAAAAACTCTCCGTATGTCCCGAAATCCATGGAGAGTGGAAAAGCGGATAACAGAAAGCGCTGGGCGGATGCCCAGCGCTTTTCGGCTTCACGCATTATTTATATCCCACTGCTCCAGCCGATTTTGCGGGAGCAATTTTTCCAATGATGCAGATAGCCGTCTGCGATCATCGTCGCGGCAAGATCAATCTGATGACGCGAGTCGTGCATGTTGGCCTCCGCAATCGGATATTTTTTTATGAAATGCGCGAACGTCGGCTTTTTAAACTGCAGAAGCCCGAGGGATGTGCCCTGATCGCCAGCGGCGTCCTCTTTCCACTGCGATTCACACGCAATCAGGAGGCGAAACTGCACCGGATCAATACCCGTCTCCACGGCCGCCTGACTCGCATACTCCTCAAGGGTAGCAAAGGCAGTGCGGGGGGCATGGAGCGCGTCCGAGGCCACAATCTCCGTAGGAGCGATGGCCAGCACTTCGGTCGCTTTTTGCTTTTCTTTGGCCAAATTCGGCGTAAGCAGGGCCATCGTGAGAATAACTGACGTAAGCAATGTACTCATAGGTGGCAAAATTAAAACCCCTGGATTTCCTGGGGCTTTCTATATACTAACCTATCCAAAGAAATTTGTCAAGGGTTACGCCGAAGCACTGGAGTGGTACCATACAGACATGACTTCTGAATTTTTGGTCGTTATTGGGCTTCTCGCTGTCGGTTTTGGGGCGATGTTCTGGTTTTTGGCGCGCAAAAAGGAGACACCCGCTGATACGTCAGGCATCAATCAGATGATGTTGCTCATTCAGAATCAGATTAATGAAGTGACTCGCACGCTCGACGCGCGTCTGGCTGATTCCAATGCCGTGCTCCATCGCCAATTCGGCGCCAGCACCGAGGTCATGCAGAACGTGGCTGACAAAAACACCCGCGTTATGCAGGACCAGTCGCAGGTGATGCAGGATGTCGCGCACAAAAATACTCGCATGGTTGCCGAGATCGCGGAAAAGCTCACGCGCGTGGAAGAATCCGTGCGTCAGGTCATCAGCGTAGGCGACCAGGTGAAGAACTTGCAGGATATTCTGAAAAATCCGAAACAGCGGGGGATTTTGGGCGAGTATTATCTTGAAACCGTACTCAAAAATGTCCTGCCGCCCGGCTCATATCAGATGCAGTATCCGTTTGCCGACGGCGTGATTGTGGATGCCGTGGTGTTTGTGGACAAGCGCATCATCCCCATTGATTCCAAATTCTCCCTGGAGAACTATAATCGCATCTTGGAAGCCCGCGATCCCGCGGAAAAAAAGCGATACGAGGCCGCTTTTATCGCCGATCTCAAACTGCGCATTGATGAGACATCAAAGTACGTACAGCCCCATGCCGACACCATGGATTTCGCGTTCATGTTTATCCCGTCAGAAGCCGTATATTACGACCTGCTCATCAACAAAGTAGGCGCCGTGGAGGATGAGACGCGAAACCTGCTGTATTACGCCGGTCAGAAAAAAGTGATCGTGGTGTCTCCGACGTCATTCCTCGCGTATCTGCAGACCGTCCTCCAGGGATTGCGCAATCAGAAGATATCCGAGCAGGCGAAAGAGATCGTAAAGCAGGTTGAAGACCTGCGGCGACACCTCGTCTCCTATGACGCGTATTTCAAAAAAATCGGCACGCATCTGACCACCACGGTCAGTATGTATAACAACGCGGGCAAGGAATT
>MHQR01000028.1:0-1605 GCA_001820725.1 Candidatus Sungbacteria bacterium RIFCSPLOWO2_01_FULL_54_21
TTGGTGGTGTTCCGTTGGGCTCAATGTAGGTTTTGAGCAGGATGGCAGGGGAGAAAACTTTGCTCGTCCCATCCTTGTTTTTAAGAAATTCAATAAAGAAGTTTTTTGGGCGCTGCCGCTTTCTACCAAAATTAAAACAAGCAAATTCTATGCATCCGTTGACTTGCATGACGGAGTGGCGCGAGTTGCTATCATCTCCCAGCTTCGTCTTGTAGATGGGAAACGCCTCATAGGTAAAATTGGCACCGTAGGTGAAGGTAATTATGCAGATATACAAAAAGCGGTCATAAACCTGTGCAGTCTATAACCGCTTTTTGAGTTTGCTGATCCCGCTTTCGCGGGACCGAGGCCGAAGCCGTTTAGATGCCAACCGTAGCAGGGCTACCAAGAGAAGTCAAGAGTCTCTTATCCACAGAATCCAAAGACAAAACCAGTTCAAATGATCAATAATTTTCATAATTTTATGCCGAAGGAAACAAAAGAGGGAAATATCTTCGATACATTCACGGGCAAATACCAGCTTTCAAAGACACTGCGGTTTGAGTTGAAGCCGGCAGAATACACAAAAAAATTTCTAAAAGAGCACAAAGTTTTTGAGAAGGATGAGGTCATCCATGAGAGTTATCTCAAGGCAAAACCATATTTTGATCAGATTCATCGCGAGTTCATTGAAGAAGCGCTTGCGCCGGATAATGCGCGTTCGCTTTCGTTTATATCCTTTGAGCGTGTTTGGAACGTATATCAAAAAGATAAGAAAGATGGGAGGCGAGAGTTTGAAACGGCAAAAAAGGAGGCGTATCGGATGGTCACCAAGCTTTTAGATGACTATGCGGATTCGTTGAAGGGTATCTATGCTCCAGATGCGAAACAGTCAGGCACAGAATTGCTTTGTTCGTCTGAAATTCTTCCGGTTCTCAAAGCGCGATTTCCTCAAGAAGTGGGCGAGGAAGCACTCTTTGTCAAAGATCAAGAAGGGAAGCAACGTTATATCTTTGATAGTTTTGATGGATTTACCACATATCTTGGAAAGTTTCAGGAAACGAGAAGAAATCTTTATAAAGACGATGGCACCTCTACTGCTGTCGCAACACGGGTCATAGAGAACCTCGTATCCTTTTTAGAGAACAAAAGCAGGTTTGAAAAATATCTTACTGATGCAAAAGAGTTGCATCTAAAAGATGAAGAGGTGGAAGCCTGCAAGCTTTCCAATTATCCGAACTGCATGATTCAGTCTGGTATAAAAGTCTATAATGGCATCGTGGGGGAACTGAATACTCGAATGAAGAAACTTCGGGATCAGGCTGGAAAGGATGCGAAAAAGAATGAGTATCCGCTCCTGAAAAAATTTTACAGCCAAATCCTTGCCAAAAAGGAAATTGAAGCGGATGAAGTTTCCATTGAAAAAATAGATGATGTTATTCCGGCATTTCGCAACTTTTGCCGTGAGGTTGACCGATTGAGCGACGGGGCTCAAAAACTCATGCATGATATTGCCAGCGGCACCATGTATTCTAACGAACATGCCGGAATCTATGTCCATAATCGTGCTATTAACACTATCGCACGCAGGCGGTTTATAAGCGCGTATGAATTTGAAAGCGCTCT
>MHQR01000028.1:1631-23589 GCA_001820725.1 Candidatus Sungbacteria bacterium RIFCSPLOWO2_01_FULL_54_21
GCAATGTAAGGGTTGATGCTTTCGTGTCGCTTGCAGATGTAGAGAATGCTCTTGCGGAAAAAATAACCGAAGATACACTCAAAGAACGAATCATTGAAGAGTTTAGACTTGAGAAAAAGGCACCTGCATTTTCGCAATTCCTGATGTTATTCGCCAAAGAGATGGGTAAACTAGATGCGGGATACAGAGCGAAAAATAAAACTTTTTCAAAGCTCAATCTTAAAATTTTTGATCGGGGCAAGAAAGACGATCATGTTGATAAACTTAAAGATGCGCTGGAATGCGGCCTGAATATTGTCCAATTCGTAAAATATTTCGCGCTTAGTTCAAAAAAAGCAGAAGACAAGCCTGCCTCTATCAGTAGTGAATTTTATAATCGCTACGATGATCTCTATGGCGAGCCGGACGCAAAGCACATTATTGTTCGTTATCATGATGCCTTTCGGAATTTTCTGACACTGAAACTAGAAGATGCCGATAAAATTAAGATTAACTTTGAGAGCGGGACACCAATAAAATGGACTACGCGAGGATATATTTTTCGCGATAGAGATACACAAATATATAATGTTGGCATACTTGTTAAAGGAGGAGGTACCCAATCAGATTTTGAACCAAACAAAAAGACTAAAGGCGTTTATGGCATTGAAAGTTCTCCTTTTGAACAAATGTTTTACCAGCAACTCAAGTTCCAGACACTTGCTGGGCGTGCGTATATTCGCGATTACAAATTAAAATATAGCCAAGATCCCAATGCTGTTTTACACCTGCAAGAATTGATCAAGAAACAATTTATTAAAACATATCCGTCGCTACAGCCTCTTATTTCCAGCAAATATACTTCTAAAAAAGAGTTTGATTTAGCAGTCAAAGAATGTCTAAAGGGTTGCTATGCGTTGGCATTTATGCCAGTTGTTCGTGACTATGTTATAAAAAAGGAATCGGAAGGCGCGATATATCTTTTCGAAATAAGCTACAGAGACAAGCGATCTAAAATTGGCGCTTTAAAAAATATCCATACCCTTTATTTTGAGGAATTATTTTCTCAAAAAAATTGTGAACATGTTACATTGAAGCTGAATAGTGAGGGCACGGAGATATTCTCTAGAAAAGCCCAGATACAAGAAGAGCATGAAAAGCGTCGCAATGTTGAAGTTATAAAGAAAAAACGATATACAACCGATAAAATATTCTTGCATTTACCAATCAAGCTTAATCCAAATGCTGAACAGGTAAATGCGGGGTTTAGATATAGGTATAACCAAGAAATTAATTCTATGGCGCTTGGTCATGGCGAAGGAAACATAATCGGGATAGACCGTGGAGAAAAGCATCTTGCTTTCTACTCGGTTATCAACCGTGATAGTAAAATCATAGCGTCCGGGAGTTTCAATGAAATCAACGGCGTCAACTATTTTGAGATGCTAAGGATGCGCGAAAAAGAACGTCTTGAGCAGAGACGCTCATGGAAAGCCGTATCACAGATAAAAGACCTTAAGGGGGGCTATATTTCACAAGTCATTCATCAGCTTGCGGAGCTCGTTATTGAGCATAATGCTATCATTGTCTTTGAAGATTTGAATTTACGTTTTAAGGAGATACGCGGCGGGGTAGAGCGAAGCGTATATCAACAGCTTGAAAAAGCAGTCATAGAGAAGTTTAGTTATATGGTGTTTAAAAAACGGGAAGCTCTTGCGCCTGGCGGAGTACTTAATGGATACCAATTCGCTACGCCAGTACAGTCATTTGAAGAAATGAGCAGGCAAAACGGCATCATCTTTTATGTTAATCCGGAATACACCTCAATAACTGATCCCATAACCGGTTGGCGCCAACACATCTATCTCTCAAGCAGTGCAAATGATAGCACGCTTCTGGAAGCATTCACGAAGAAAATACAAATAGGATGGGATGAATTAAAGCAAAGTTATACCTTTTCGTACAATCAAAAAGATTTCGCAAGAGATAAGGATGCTGTTTCGCATGAATGGGTATTGTATGCCGATATGCCCCGCATTGACCGGTATCGCAATAAAGATGGCTATTGGGAGGCGCACAAGATTAATCCGAATGAACTTTTGAAAGAACTGTTTTCTGCGTGGGAGTTTCATCAGCTTGAGGGCGATATGAGCGAACAAATAGCAATCATGTATGCGGATAAGGCTTTGCAGGGAGAGCGCGAAGTAAATGGGAAAAAGCAAAGATTTTTCAAGGCACTGCGCTATTACCTGAATATCATCCAGCAAATCCGTAATTCAGACTCTGTTAGATACGTTCCTGATCGGGATAAAGAAGGAAATATTAAAGAAGATAAGGATAATAAGTGGGTTGTAAAAAAGATAGGAGACGATATTGACTTCATCGCGTCTCCTGTTGAGCCATTTTTTGCGATACCCAGTCAATACTCAAAAGAAAATCTATGCGGTCTGAAAATTGAGAATGGTGATGCAAATGGCGCATATAATATCGCCCGTAAGGGGATTATAGCTTTGCAGAGAGTCCGTGAAAATCCAGAAAAACCTGAATTATACATCACAAGATCAGATTGGGATAGATTCGTTCAGAAATAAAAGATCATTCTTGACACCCCGTCAATTCTATGCCACTAATATAAAACGTTCCGGTATCGGAACGTTTTATATTATGGAGTCCTATATCCAAATCTCAAAGATAAACGACTTTATGTTTTGTCCTTTATCGCTGTATCTGCACAGCGTTTATGAATCGTTTGATACGTCGCTGTATCATGAGGCGGCGCAAATAGAGGGGAGGGCGAATCATGAAGGTATTGAACAAGGGACATACTCCACGTCAAAGCACATCCTGCAGGGGCTATCGGTGTACAGCGAGCGGTTTGGGATCATGGGCAGAATCGATATCTATGACGAGAAGAAGAAATTGCTGGTGGAGCGCAAGACCCGTATTAAGACGCTGTGGCCAGGGTATGTGTACCAGGTGTACGGGCAATATTTCGCCATGCGGGAGATGGGGTATCGGATAGAGCAGATCGCATTGCACAGCTTGAAGAACAACAAGCGCTACTTTCTGCCGATTCCGACCGAGCGCGACGAGAAGCGGTTCGGATTCTTCATTGATCAGATGCGCGCGTTTGACATCCGCAGGTATAAAAACCACCGATGCCACAAGTGTATGCGATCCATCTATGGGCTATTGACATGGTGAGCATTTTAAGACACAATACGCCGACCAAACAGCCATGCTGTCACTTCCCGATTTTAAGGAAAAACAAATACTTTTCGTCCGTGCGGAATGGGGTACGCGGGCGGCTTTGCGTTTTCAGAACGACAACATCGTATTCACGAAAGACAGTGTTGTCGTCAATCGCGCGTCGTGTCATAAAGTATTCGCCGTGTTCGTCTCCGGAGACATTATGATTACGAGCCGCTTACTGCAAAAAGCGGCGGCGCATGCGGTATCGGTCTTTTTTATGCGCAATAATTTTGAAGTAGCCGCGCCCTTTGTCGCGGCCGCAGACGGCAATTACCTCCTGCGCATGAAGCAGTATGCGCTGGCGCCGGAGCGGGAATTTGCGATGGCGCGGGCGATTATCGCCAACAAGGCGGACAATCAGCGGCGGCTCTTGAAACAGCGCGGAGCCAACGAAAAGGAAATGCGGTATTGGGAAAAAGCCGTGGCGCGTCTTTCGAAAGCGGAGGATAACCAGCAACTGCTCGGTATGGAGGGGGAATTGTCAAAACGATTCTTCACATCCTACTTCAGGGATCTCGGATGGTATCGCCGCATGCCGCGCGTGAAGCCCGATATTCCCAACTTTCTTCTGGACGTGGGGTATACCTATCTTTTCAATATTACGGACGCGCTCCTGCGCCTGCACGGCTTTGATACCTACAAAGGCGTATATCACAAGCTCTTTTTCCAGCGAAAATCGCTTGCGTGCGATCTCGTGGAGCCGTTTCGATGCGTGATCGATCGGGCGCTGCTCAAAGCGCATAATCTCAAACAGATCAAGGAATCCGATTTTACGGTCGTGCAGAGAAAAACGGCCTTGTCTTTCGACAAGCAGGCGCCCTACACGGGCATCTTTCTGCAGGCGATCATGGACAGGAAAGAAGACCTCTTCGCCTATGTGCATGACTTTTATCGTCACATCATGGATGCGGAAAATCCGTTCCCTTCTTTTGTTCTGGAAACTGAATGATATGCTCCTGCTCTCCTACGATATATCCAAAGACCGCACGCGCACGAAGTTCTCAAAGTTTCTCAATCGCTACGGCAGGCGATTGCAGTATTCCGTATACGAGTTGCGCAATAGTCCGAGGGTCTTGCAAAATATCAGGACTGAGATAGAATTGCAGTATCGCAAGCAATTCTCCGGAGCCGACAGCGTGGTTATTTTCCAGATATGCGAGGGGGACAAGAAGAAGGTGGTGCGCTACGGATATGCTGAAAATGAGGAAAAGGAGGTAGTATTCTTTGAATAGGGCAGGGACATTGAAAATTTGTCAAAAGTATAAGTTGCTGTGCGGGTATTATGATGTGCGTATTTATCTGCGGAAACCTCCGTCTTTATGAAAAGGCGGAAGTACAAAATGGCCTTGTTGAGCCAAAGAGTCGGATCTGCGTTTTAGCAGTCTTTGCATCTCAAGCGCTCAACAAAGCCATGTCCGCGGTTTAATACCACCATTCAATTTCTACTTTTGTAGATGAAAATCCGATTGTTGTGGATGCGGTGTTTAATACCACCATTCAATTTCTACTTTTGTAGATCGAAAAATAGTAGCCCACTACCGGCCGTTTAATACCACCATTCAATTTCTACTTTTGTAGATTGCGCAAGCGTGGAGATCGGTTCGAAGTTTAATACCACCATTCAATTTCTACTTTTGTAGATGAGGCGATGGCCGCCTGTACGCCGGTGTTTAATACCACCATTCAATTTCTACTTTTGTAGATAAAGCTGCGCTTGTAGCAGGCGTTTCGTTTAATACCACCATTCAATTTCTACTTTTGTAGATGCGCTCATGGCGAAACAACAACCCGGGGTTTAATACCACCATTCAATTTCTACTTTTGTAGATACGCGCTGGAACGACACGTCGATATTGTTTAATACCACCATTCAATTTCTACTTTTGTAGATTTTGTATTTGGGTTTTTAAGTGTGTCGTTTAATACCACCATTCAATTTCTACTTTTGTAGATGATACGCTCACCCCCTCACACCTCGTAGCACTTGCTACTGCCTGTACCAGTGTTGTTTCCAGAGGTGGAAGACCAGAAGGGTCCAGAGTTCTTTGCGGCGGTCTGATGTTCCTTTTTGATGCTCGGCGATGAGGCGCGCGACATACACGGGATTGAAGATGCCGTCGCGCTTGAGTGACGATTCGTTGAGATGTTCGCGTACGAGTGGGGCAAGGTCTTGGCGGAGCCATCGGGCAATGGGCGGCTGGAAGCCGTGTTTTTTACGGTCCGTGATGTCAGCGCCAAGTCGCGGGCGCATCAATTTTTTGAGCAAATATTTTGTCTTGAATCCGCGCAGTTTGTATGAGACGGGCAAGGAATAGATGAAGGTCGCGAGCGCGGGATCAAGAAAGGGCGCGCGCGTTTCAAGCCCTTCAAACATGCTCGCGCGGTCTGCTTTCACGAGGATGTCGCCGGGAAGGTAGTGCGAGAGGTAAAAAAGATCGGGTCTAGCCATTCCAGACTTAGTCTGGAATTCCAGACTAAGTCTGGAATGGGAAGGATCGGCAAGGAGCAAAGGAATCTCTGCCGGAGGAAAAGCGCCGATCCATCCCGTATGACGGGACTCTGCGCCCGACTCGTCGGCGTGGCGCACGAACCGCTTGAGACGGTAATCAAATGACAAATACTGCGATGACGACGGCAGGGCAGAGACAAGCGGACGGATGATGGAGTTGCGCAACACTGCGGGAATATGGCGGTACCATCGTGCAAGTTTTTCAGCCTGGAATGTGGGGTATCCCCAGAAAAGTTCGTCTGCGCCGTCTCCTCCGAGAGCCACGGTCACGCGTTTTCGCGCGGCGTGAGAGAGCAGGGTAGTGGGCAGGAGCGAGGGGTCGGCAAACGGCTCGTCTATATGGGCATAGAGGTCGGGCAAGAGTTTCAAGAGGTCGCGACCAGAAAATGTGGCGGACGCGTGATCAGTGCCGAGCAATTCTGCGGCGCGGTTGGCATGGCCGGACTCGTCAAAAGATGCGTCTTCAAATCCAATGGAAAACGTATGTACCTTTCGTCCGGCATTTCGTTGTGCGTACCACGCGATAGTGGAGGAATCAATGCCGCCAGAGAGGAATATGCCGAGCGGCACGTCGGCAACCAACATGCTTTTTACGGCGCGGGAAAGATGCGCATCAAGATCCACAAGAAGCTGTTCCTCTGTGTGTCCGGGAGAAAGGGGATTCGCCGTGCTCGCTGTTTCAATGTCCCAATAGCGGCGGATCTTTACGCCATCGGGTGTTACGATCATCACATGCGCCGGAGGAAGTTTTTTGATGCCTGAAAAAATGGTGGCTGGCGCGGGTACATATTCGTGCCGGAGGTATGCAGAAAGTGCGGAGCGGTCAAGGTCGCGCGTGACGGACGGATGCTCCAGTACCGCTTTCATCTCCGAGCCGAACACGAATGCGCCGCCAGCCGCCGCATAGTATATGGGCTTTTCTCCAAACCGATCGCGCGCGATGACGAAGGTATTGCGCCGCGCGTCCCACAGGGCAATACCGAACATGCCCTCCAATTTTTCCACAAAATGGTCTCCTTCTTCCTCATAGAGATGCACGATCGTCTCGGTGTCGCTGTGGGTTTTGAAGGTGTGCTTTCCTTCCAGTCGCTTGCGCAACTCTTGGTAATTGTAAATTTCGCCGTTGAGGACGACGACGATGGAGCCGTCCTCATTGGTAATGGGCTGGGTGCCGCCCGCGACATCAATGATAGCAAGGCGCCGTATGCCCAAGAAAATTTTCGCGCGAGGATCGGAAAAATAACCTGTACTGTCAGGGCCGCGCCGCACCAGCGTGGCGTTCATGCGCCGGAGATCGTGTTCCGCGCCGTTGCCGAAAAATCCCGTAATGCCGCACATGGGCGTTAGTTCCGTTCCTCTATATTTCTCACATAGTGCTCTGACGACGTGGGCAGTTCTTTTTTTGAAAAGCGGTAGAGAAATTCCGCGACCAGGCCGAGCAGAATCGCCTGAAACGCCACGAGTGCGAAAAATACCGCAAGCACGGGCAAAGGCGTCTCAATAAATGTCGGCCCGCCGGAAAGGCGCAGGATGACCATGACGACAAAAGTCAGAAAGCTCAAACAGAGCATAAAGCCGCCTGCGGCTCCAAAAAAGTGCAGGGGTTTGTTGTGGTAGCGCTCAAAAAACGTGAACGCCATCATGTCAAGCATGGTGGCGAAAATGCGCCCCACGCCGTATTTTGAAGAGCCATAGCGGCGGGGGGTAAAGCGCACGGGTACTTGCGTAATCGTGGCCCCGCGCATGACGAGGTAGGCCAAGAGGAGCCGATGCATGTCCCCGGAAAAAGATATGTTTTTCAGCACTGACGCGCGATAGGCGCGGAGTGTGCATCCCGCGTCATGGAGCCGCGTGCCGGAGAGCCGCGAGAGCAAAGCGTTTGCTCCGCGCGAGAACAGGCGGCGGCCCGGGGAGCCGGGCCAGCGATGCTGGCGCCAGCCGGTTACCACGTCGTACCCTTCTTCAATCTTTGCGAGCAGAAGCGGAATGTCTTCGGGATGGTTTTCCAAGTCCGCATCCATGGTGACGATGATGTCGCCGCGGCCAGCGCCAATACCGGCGGCAAGCGCCACGGTCTGGCCATAGTTTCTTTTCAAATCAATGATGCGGCTGGGGGACAGGGTACGCAGGACAGCCAAACTGCCGTCGCGCGAGCCATCATTTACAAAAATCAATTCAAACGGCGCGCCGTATGCTGACATCACGGCGAGCAGGCGCGCATGCAATTCAGCGAGAGCAGGCGCTTCATTATATACGGGGACAACGATTGAGATGAGGCCCGATCGCATGGGATATTCATACCACAGATGCTCCTGTGGCGCTACGGCCGGATCTCGGCGGTCTGCGTCACGGGCTTTTTCGCCGCGGCAAAGAGATTAAACCCAAGCTCAAAATAATAGGTGCGCTCAATGATAAACCCAGCCCCCCGCAGGTCCGCGGCCAGCGTCGCTTTGGTGTAGTAACGTTTATGATCGGCAACCCCTTCGCGAGAAATAACGCCGAGGCGAAAACCGAGGAATTCCAGCACGGGCTTGGCGTGTACCGTGGGAACGGTAAGCAGTACGGCGCCGCCCGGTCGCAGGACGCGCAAAATTTCCTGCAATACCGTCTCCGGATGCTCAAGATGCTCCAATACCGCCAGCAGAGAAACCGTATCGAAAGAAGCGTCTGCGAAAGGAAGAGTGGTTTCCACTCTACCTCCGATCAATCGGATGTTGCCCGCAGAAACAGAATTGATTATGCGTTGATCAATACCAACCCCTTTTTCCAGGAGATGAGCGATGTCAAAAAGCAGTTTGCCTTTGCCGCAGCCGATGTCTAAAAGAGATGATCCCTTGGGAATGTAGGGCGTGATACGGCGACGCCGGAGTGCGGCAAGAAAAGGATCCAGAAGAGTCGCATAGTCGTCGCTTTGCCCGGGGCCCGGCGTTGCGTGATGTGTGTGTGTGTGTGTGTGTCATATGCGTGCGCAAAACATATCGCGTATTGTATCGTATGTGCGGGCGAAGGAGCAAGCGCTCGTTGCTGCTCTGTGCCTCGTTGTCCCGCGGACGCCTGCATGATATAGTATGCGCACAACGCGGCACTCGCCTTTTCTTTTGCACGATGCTTCATCGGCCTTTCATATTTTTCGGACCGTGGATTTTGGCGCTTGCGCTGGGCGTTGGATTTCTCTATGCCTTGCCGCCTTTCCTCATCAAAGCCGCCGTGGAGGAGGAGGGGCGTTTTTTTGTTCTGCCCAATCTTAATCACTTGAGCGATGATACGCTGTACTACTTCCCGCGCGCGCGGGAAATATACGACGGCCATTCCCCAGTCGACATGCATTTTTCTGATTACAAAGATACGGCATGGTTTATATTTCCGCTTCTGCCGCAGGTGGTTACCGCCGGATTCATCTGGCTCAACGCAGGAGACGTCGGGGCGGCGGTGATCGGCCTGATCTTTGTTTTCGGCATTATCAATTTTCTTTGCTTCTACGCGGTGGGTCGCGTCGTGCTTCGCTCACGGCTTTGGGCGGTGTTACTCGCGAGTATCTCTACCATGACGCATGCGGCCCTGCGAATACCTGAAGCTTTCTATGATAAAGGCGTTGCCTTAGATATAGTTGCCAATATGATTCCCATATTGCGGCGGCCTGCGGGAGAACTGTCGCTGGTTCGCATAGACGACCCCCTGCTTACCATGCCGTTGTATCTTATCTCATTTCTGCTTCTGCATCGCTTTTGGCAGCGGCCGGATACGCGGCGGGCATTGGCGTTTGGCGCGGCTCTTGGCGTGCTGACGTACGTATATTTTTATTACTGGGTCATGATCCTCGCCATCGCGCTGATCGCTTTCTTGTATGCGTTGGCAATGGGCTGTCGGAATGGATCGTATGCGGGGCTCAAGCCATGGGGAACATGTGCCGCCGTCTTTGGCCTGTTCTTTGTGCCGCACATCGTCAATTTTTTTCTCTTCCGCTCTCTGCCCGGCGCGGCGGACTATATCGCGCGCAAAGGCGTGGAGACGGGGTGGGGATTCCGCACGAGCGTGTATCCCGACTATCTCTTCTATGCGGCCCTAGGGACGGCCGCTTTTTTCCTCCTGCGTCGCCGGCGGCCCGACGCGTCGGAGCCCACGGTGTCGTTTTCATTCGTCGCGGTTTTGCTTGCCGCCATGGTTCTGCTTTGGAATACGCAGGCGATCATTGGCTTTAATATGGAGCCGTTTCATTGGTGGAAGACATTCGCGCCCCTGCTCCTTATCCTGACATCGGTCGTGGTCAAGGAAGCATCCGATCGCTGGATCTATGGCGATGGGAGCCGCCGCGTTCTGTACACGGCCATGGTATTGCTGTGCATCTTTATCTTTGCTAAAAAGACCCTCAATGCGGCGGCATTTATCCGTCCCGCGCCTGATGTCGTGCGTTCCTATTCTCTGCTCGCATCATTGGAAAAATCCTATGAGTGGATCAGGAATAATCTTCCGCCCGAGGCAACTATTATCTCGCACTCCCTCGGCACATCGCTTGATCTTACGATCTACACGAGCGCGAACCCTTTTTTTGCGCATCCACTCAATACCCTCGCTCCCACCGCCATGTTGGAAAAGCGCTTTGCCGAGGCACACAACATTATGGGCGCCTCTGCAGATGATATGACCGCGCGCATCTCCGGCCCGCCCTTTGCCGTGCCGGCAGACATCTGTCCGGAGCCGTGCGCTTACGACCCCGACCGCATGCGCGACCGCACCGCGTTCAGTTTTGAATATCGTCCGCATGAGACGCTCTACGCGGCGCTCTTCAATCCGCGGCTGACATTTGACTCAATGCGAAAGGTTTCGTCTGCCCCCATACCCCCAGAGAGGATTCGCGCCATGCGCGAACACTACGATGCATATCGGATGGAGCCGGACGCGTTTCCGGAGCACACCTATCTATATATCGGTCCTCGGGAGCAACTACTTTCCCGTGGCCGCGTACCTGCATATCCGGAATTCACGGTGGTATTTGCCAACGAAGACGTGCGGATTCTGCGCGTGCGATGACGTGTGCGGGAGAAACATTTCGGCGTAACGAGGGGTTTTGACGACATGCCCCGACAGGTAGAAAAACCGACTTCTTTCACTCGCTCCTTTGTTCGGGGAGAGCTGGCGTTGGGTTCCTGGAGCTTCGCAAAAAAAGCGGCCGGAGTGCTGGACGCTTTTCTGATCCTGCGTGTCTTTTCACTGTACCAGTTTGGCGCGTACCAACTGCTCCTTTCTTTTTATACGATTCTCTCGGACATCTTCCACGACATGTTCGGCGAAGTCGTGGGTACGGATCTCGCTCGTTTCGCAGGGGCGGGAGAGGAAGCGAAAGCGAAACGCCTCTTCCGCGAATACGCACTGTTCCGCCTCGGTCTGGCCGCGATCCCCGGGGCGGTATTGTTTTTTGCGGCGCCTGCAATCGCCGCATACATGGGGTATGGCGGCGAGGCGGATGCGATCCTGCGGATCATGGCGGTCCTCTTCATGCTTGACGCCATCATCCTCCTGCTCACCACGCTCCTCAAACTTCGCCTGCAGTTTGCCGTATTGGCTCCGCGTGCGACCGTGCAAAAACTTCTCCAGCTCGCCGTCCTCTCTATATTCTTTTTTTCTGAAGGGCTGGGCCTGCGCGAAGTGTTTCTAGCCCAACTCGCCGGCGCGGCCGGCGCGATACTCATGATATTGCCGGCGGCGCGGCGCAGTACCGCGCCGTGGCGCGGAGTGCGCGCCGTCCCGGAGCGCGTCTTTTGGCCCGCCGTGCGCGCGCACGGCAAATGGGCCGTGCCACAGTCGCTCCTCAACGACATCACGGGCAAGGCGCGGCCGTGGCTCATCCGCGTGTTCCTCAACACCGAGGCCGTCGGTATCTTCGGGGTGGCATACACATTTCTCTCCGCGCTCAAAGATCTCCTGCCCATCCGAACGTCGGGAGTACTGGTGCCGCGGAAAGTCGGGGACAAGAAAGCGCTCGACCGCTTCTATCGCTATGGCACCAAGTATTTCGTGTGGCTTGCGCTCGGCATGTCTCTGGCGGCGGCCGTTGCCGTACCGCTCGTGATCATGCTCTTCTTCCCGCAATTCCGCGCTTCCGTTCCGCTCTTTCTGCTTCTCCTTCCCATGGTGCCGCTTTTCGCTTTCATCAAGCCCATGACGTTCGTGCTTGTCGCCCTGCGCCGCCAGAAATTTCTCTTTTCCCAGTCGGTGGTCCAGACCGCGTTGGCGCTCGCGCTTCTGTTGGCACTGCTCCCCGCGGCGGGCATCACCGGACTCGCGATTGCGGAAGTCCTTGTCACTGCCTGCGTTGCCGGTATACGATACCGTTATCTGGTGCGTACGGGGACTGTCGGGCGCTTTGCTTTCCGCTCCCTGCTTACCCTGGATGCCGAAGACAGGAATAATATCAGGATATTTGTCCGTCATTTTGTCGGCGCGCTGCGGCTTAAAAAGTTTGTATGAAAAACAAAGAACTCGAGAAATTTTACGACAGCGTATACAAAAAAGGCGAGCAAGGCCATTACACCAAACTGCGGCTTGCGGGTAAAGACATTGCGGCAGACCGGCGCGCCGTGATGGAAGAAATATCGTGGAAAGGAAAAACCGTGCTTGACGTAGGGTGCGGCACGGGCGAGACGCCGTATTACATCGCGCAAAAGGGCGCCGCGCGCGTGGTCGGCCTTGATTATTCTGCCGAAGCCATTTCTGCGGCCCGGCAAACGTATCGTCACAAAAATCTTTCGTTTGAAAAAAAAGATGTCAAAGACGTAAAAGAAAAATTTGACGTCATCATCACCATGGGCACGCTTGAGCACACCGATAATCCGCTCGGCACGCTCAAGCGCTTCAAGTCCCTGCTCAATCCCGGCGGCTCGATCATTGTTACTAGCCCCAATTGGTCCAACCCGCGCGGGTATATGCTTCTCACCCTGTGGTTTCTTTTTCGCGCGCGCATCACGCTCGTTGATCTGCACTATTTCACGCCCGTGGAATTCATCGGATGGGCGAAAAAGCTGGGCATGAAATTGAAGTGGCGCACGGTGGATCAGTCATGGGCGCACGGCGAAAAACTTGTAGCCGATTTCACCCGCCGCCTCCCCAACATCGCACGGGATTCCAAACTGCCGACGACCGGCGCGCGGATACGGGAATTCATCGCGTGGATAGAACGGCATGTGCTGACGCTTGAAAAAGACGCGCCCCACACCGGCGCCATAGGCGTGTATCATTTCAGGAAATAGTCGTGCGCACGAGGTGATAGCGAAAACCGCCATCATGCGACAAGACCATTTGTCCCTGCCCCTTGTTTTATATACGCTATGCACATGGAAATTCTGGCTGTCATTCCGGCGCGCGGGGGGTCCAAAGGGATTCCGAGAAAAAATGTGCGGGATCTCTGCGGCAAACCCCTCATCGCGTGGACGATTGAGGCGGCGCGCGCATCGCGCCATATCACGCGCACGATCGTCTCAACCGATGACCCGCAAATCGCGGAAGTCGCGCGGCACTTCGGCGCTGACGTGCCTTTCATGCGTCCTGCCGATATCTCGCAAGACCTTTCCACGGACGTGGAATTTCTGCTCCATGCCCTCGGTTTTTTGAAAGAAAAAGAAGGGTATGAGCCGGACGTCATAGTGCGCCTGCCGCCGACGTCGCCTTTGCGCACCGCAGCGCATATTGATGAAGGTATTGACGTGCTTTTGCACAATCCGGAGGCAGACGCCGTGCGCCCGATTTGTACAGCGCCCAAGCATCCGTACAAAATGTGGCAAATAGCCGAGGATGGTATTTTTCTCGAGCCGTTTCTGCCCAGTTCCTTTACGGGATTTGATCAGCCGAATAATTTGCCGCGGCAAATGTTCCCCACGGCATACATCCACACCGGCGCCATGGACATCATGCGCTGTGCCACGATACGGGAGCAAAAATCAACATCCGGCAAGCGGCTGGCCCACTTTTTCATGCGTCCCGAGGACGCGGTAAACATTGACTATCCGGTGGATTTTGAAATAGCCGAGTTTTTGATGGAAAAACGCTTAAGCGCCACCTAAAATTATCTTGACGATCGTCAGAGTAATTTTAGTTGAGAGGCCGAAACCAGTAAAGATTGGCTGGTGTTATACATGATGAAAAACCTGTAGGTATGAAGAAAAAGGAACTGATAACCGTAGCGATCAGCGGGGGATTTGACCCTGTGCATGTAGGGCATGTGCGCATGTTCGCGGCCGCGCGGACGCTGGGCGACCGGCTCGTCATTATCCTGAACAATGACAACTGGCTTAGGAAGAAGAAACGCCACGTCTTTATGCCTGAAAAAGAACGCAAAGAAGTATTGCGCGCATTCCGCGCTGTAGACGAAGTCGTGCTGACAGAGCATGGCAAGAACCCGGAGGACATGAGCGTGGCGAAAGAATTGGCGCGTCTCAAGCCAGACATATTTGCCAACGGCGGCGACCGGTTTGCGGACAATGTGCCGGAAGTCGCGGTATGCAAAAAGATCGCCTGCAAAATGGTATTTCGCGTAGGCCGCGGGGGCAAGGTGCAGTCAAGCTCATGGCTGTTGAACAATTATGCCGTCGCCGCGCA
This sequence comes from Candidatus Sungbacteria bacterium RIFCSPLOWO2_01_FULL_54_21, assembly GCA_001820725.1. Lineage (GTDB taxonomy): Bacteria > Patescibacteriota > Minisyncoccia > Sungbacterales > HO2-52-23 > WO2-54-10. Next base: position 15,961 of record MHQR01000028.1, read on the forward strand.
GTACAATGGCAGAAATAATATTCAAGCGCGTACTATGGAGGCTTAGCCTCCGTATATACGGAGGATAATCCTCCATAGTAATATGCTCAACGGAAACCAAAAATTCGATTTCAACGACCTGTTTATCTTTGAGATGGCCAACAACCATCAAGGGCTGAAGGAGCACGGGCTGAAGATTATCAACGCGATGGCCGATATTGCCGACCGGCAGGGCGTGCGCGCGGCAGTAAAACTGCAGTTCCGCGATCTGGATACCTTTATCCATCCGGATTGGCGGGAATCAAAAGACAACAAACACATCCCGCGCTTTCTCTCCACGCGTCTTACGGACGAGGAATTCGGCGCGCTGGTAGAAGAGACCAAGCGCCGGGGCATGGTGTCCATCTGCACGCCGTTTGACGAGCCGTCCGTAGACCGCATTGAACGGCTCGGCATAGAAGTCGTAAAAATCGGGTCGTGCTCGGCGCATGACTGGCCATTGCTTGAGCGCGTGGCCGCGGCAGGCAAGCCGGTGATCTGTTCCACTGGGGGGCTAACCGTCCGTGATATTGATAAAATTGTCAGCTTTTTCCAAAAACGCGCGGTGCACTTTGCGCTCATGCACTGCGTCGCGATGTATCCCGCGCCCAACAATAAACTCCATCTGAACCAGATCGAAATCATGCGCACCCGCTACCCTGGCATCACGATCGGCTTTTCTACGCATGAGGACCCGTCCAATATGAATGCCATACGCGTGGCATACGCCAAAGGCGCCCGCATTTTTGAAAAGCACGTCGGATTCCCGACAGACGAGATTTCGCTCAATGCGTATTCCGCAACGCCCCAGCAGGCCGAGGCGTGGATCGGGGCGTATAAAGAGGCGGCAGAGGCATGCGGCCACGAGGGCGAGCGCACAATCGAGGAAAAAGAAATTGCTGATCTCAAGTCGCTCATGCGCGGCGTGTACGCGAAAGAAGAAATATCCAAAGGGTCGGTGATCACTCGCGAAAAAGTATTTTTCGCCATGCCATTGCAGGAGGGGCAATTGGTCAGCGGGCGCTGGGCAGAGGGTCTGGTCGCAGACCGCGACTACGAGGTCAACGAGGGCGTGTCATCTGCATTGCGCCCCGAGCGTCCGTCAAAAAAAGATATCGTGTATCACTCCATCCATGCGGTAAAAGGCATGCTGAATATGGCGCGCATTCCGCTCAACCACGATTTTGCGGTGGAATTGTCGCACCACTACGGTATTGACCGCTTCCACGAAACGGGCTGCACGATCGTGGAGTGCTTTAATCGCGAATATGCAAAAAAGCTGATCGTGCAATTGCCCGGCCAATGGAATCCCGAGCACTTCCACAAGCGCAAGGACGAGACCTTTCATGTTCTCGCTGGCCTCCTGGAAGTGCAGGTAAATGGCAGGCGCAAAGCATTAGAGCCGGGCGATACGCTTTGGGTGCCGCGCGGCGTGGTGCACGGATTCGGCACGGCAACAGGGTCGATTTTTGAAGAGATTTCCACGACGAGCCACGCAGACGATTCGTTTTATGCGGATCGCCACATTGCGGCGCTTCCGCGCGAAGACCGCAAGACGCGGCTCTTGAACTGGGGCCAGCACCAAATGGAGGACATTACGGAAGAGGAACTCGCCGGCGGCGTATGACCTGTTTGAAGTGGAACTTCAAACATGAGTTGGCAGGAGGTGTCTGACTGCGGTAGGATGGCAGTATGATCAAAGTAGCTGTTTTTGATTTTGACGGCGTGATCGTGGATTCTAACCACGCCAAGGAAGCCGCTTTTTACCGCCTCTTTGACGGCAACGAAAAGATACCGCGCGCCGTCGTGCGGGACGTGGTGCGGCGCAATGTCGGTACGCGCTTTGACATATTGCGCGATATTTTCGTGCTCGCCGGTGTTCCCGCAGAGCGCATCTCCCCTATGGTACAGGAGCACGCAGAGCGTTTTGACGCGAGCGTGCAGGAGTGGATTGCAAAACAAGGACTTGCGCCCGGAGCCGCGGAAACCCTGCAGGAGTTGAAACAGCGCATGTGTCTGTACATCAACTCGGCAACGCCGGAAGATGCTCTGCACGCGACCGTAAAAAATCTCGGCATTGCGGACCACTTTCACGGCATCCACGGCGCGCCTTCGACTAAAGAAGAAAACCTGCGGGCGATTCTCGGGCGCGAAGGTATTGAGCCGACAGAGGCCGTGGTCATTGGCGACGGCGAAGGGGACTGGTATTCGGCAAAAGCGACCGGCGCCCATTTCATAGCCGTTGCCTCCGGCTTCCATGACTGGAGCGCCTATACCGACGGCTTTCCAGTTATCTCCGGCATTAGCGAAGCCCGCGACATCGTCGCAAAAATTTCCTAGCGATACCGAATGTATTAACTATCACTTTATGTTATGAAGGTAAAAATTATCGGGGCGGGGTCTATCGGCAATCATTTGGCGCAGGCGTCCAGGAGAATGGGATGGGAGGTTGCCATCGTGGATGCGGACGCGGCGGCTTTGGAACGCACCAAACAGGACATTTATCCCAAACGCTATGGCGCGTGGGATACCGCGATACGGCTTTTCAAGGCAGGTGAGGAGCCGAAAGAAGGATTTGATATCATCATGATCGGCACCCCGCCGGATTCGCACATGAAATTGGCATTGTCTGCAATCGCCGAAGATCCAAGAATTTTGCACATTGAAAAACCGATGGCAACCCCTGATCTCGCGGGCGTGGCGGAGTTTGAGCAGGCGATGCGCGAGCATCCGCAGACGATCGTGACTGTGGGGTATGACCACGCGGTGTCGGAGAGTGCCGCATTCGTGCGCGACATGGCAATGAAAAAAGAAATGGGAGAAATCATCACGATTGATGTGGAGTTCCGCGAGCACTGGAAAGGGATTTTCGGGGCGCATCCGTGGCTCGCGGGGCCGTGGGAGACGTATCTGGGATATTGGAAGCGCGGCGGCGGCTCGGGCGGCGAGCATTCGCACGCCCTGCACCTGTGGTTTTATTTCGCGCGCGCGCTCGGCTGGGACGGCGCAGACAGCGTGAAAGCCATGTTTGACATGAAGAGCGAGCAGGGTGCGGAATATGACCGCATTGCGGCATTTCTTTTGAAAACGAAGAAAGGCGAATCAGAGTGGAACTCTCTGATCGGCAGAGTGGTACAGGATGTAGTAACGTATCCGGTGCGCAAGTGGGCGCGCATGCAGGGAGACAAAGGATATATCGAGTGGTACTGCAATGGCGTACCCGAAGGCGATCTGGTGCGCTGGCAGATTGACGGACAGGAAGCACAAGAGAAGATATTCGCCAAAAAGCGGCCGGATGATTTTTACCGAGAGACCGTGCATTATCAGGCATTGCTCGCCGGAGACATCAAGCCCGAAGATTCCCCGCTTTCATACGCCCGCGGCCGCGAGGTTATGAAGGTGCTGAAAGAGGCATATGCCGTATGACTACTATATTTTTATAGCTGGATGAAAGGCACGAGACGGTCATTCCAACTTTGGTTGAAATGGCCTTTTTCAATGGCGGGACATTTTGGAGGGGGCGGTCGTTTTATGATAGAATCAAATAAATAGAGGGCGTATGAAAGACACCTGTTGTATCATCGCGGAATTCGGGATGCTCCACGAAGGGAGTATCGGTACGGCTTTGCGCATGGCGGACGCGGCAAAAGAATTAGGCGCTGACGCGGTAAAATATCAGACGCACATTGCCGACGCCGAGACGCGCAAAAACGCGCCAATGCCGAAATATTTTTCCGGCGAGCCGCGCTGGGACTATTTTACGCGCACGGCATTCACGCTTGATCAGTGGAAAGTGCTCAAAGCCCATTGCGACAAAATAGGCATTGAATTTATATCATCGCCTTTTTCTTTGGAAGCCGTTGATCTGCTGGAAGAGGTAGGGATGAAGCGATACAAGATTCCTTCCGGAGAAGTGACCAATATTCCGTTTTTGGAGCGCGTGGCAAAGACAGGCAAGCCGGTGATTCTCTCATCGGGCATGAGTCCGTGGAAAGAAATTGATCGTGCGGCGGAAACGATTAAAAAAAACGGCAATCATCTGACGGTGGTGCAGTGCACGAGCATGTATCCCACACCGCCGGAAAAAGTGGGGCTGAATGTGATGCAGGAGATGGCGGAACGCTATACGTGCCCGGTCGGGCTTTCCGATCAGTCGCTGACCAATTATGCGGGATTCGCCGCGGCGGCTCTCGGGGCTTCCATTATTGAAAAACACATCACGCTGTCGCGCTGGGTATATGGCAGTGACGCCAAGCACTCGGTGGAGCCGGACGAGTTCCGCGACTTTGTCGCGGGCGTGCGAGCAATAGGAAAAATGCGCCAGAATTCAGTGGACAAGAACGATATTTCCGCGGTCGCGGAGATGAAGCCGATTTTCGAAAAAAGTGTCGTTGCTGGCCGCGATCTCCCTGCGGGGCACACGTTGACGTTTGGGGATATGCGCTTCAAAAAGCCAGGCACGGGACTGCGGGCCGACCGCTACCGCGAGGTTCTGGGCAAAAAGCTGAAAACTGCCGTGCGCCAGGATGATGATATCTTGCCTGAAGCGATACTATGAATACCTCCGCGAAAAGAAAAATCTGCGTGGTCGTACATTCCCGTGCGAATTATGGCAGTATCAAAAGCGTCATGCGCGCAATCCGCGCGCATCCGGATTTGGAATTGCAGGTGGTTGTTGGCGCATCCGCGCTGTTGGACCGATTCGGCTCGGTGGTGAATATCATAGAGAAAGACGGTTTTATTCCCGATGCCAAGGTGCATTTTATCATTGAAGGCGAGACGCCGGCGACTATGGCAAAATCAGCAGGACTGGGACTCGTGGAATTGCCTACGATTTTTGATCGCCTCAAACCGGATATTGTCGTGACGGTAGGGGATCGGTTTGATACCATACCAACGGCCATCGCCGCCGCATATATGAATATTCCTCTTGCGCATACCATGGGCGGCGAGGTAACGGGCACGATTGACGAGAGCGTGCGACATGCGATCACGAAATTGGCGCATATCCATTTTCCGGCAAGTAAGGACGCTGCCGAACGCATCATCCGCATGGGCGAAGAACCAGACATGGTGCATATGGTAGGATGTCCTCGCATTGATGTGACTGCTGAAGTGATGCGTGAGGACGGTAATGCGCCGAACAGCGCCTCCTTGTCGGAAAGCGGCGTCGGCGTGGAGATTGATTTTGAAAAGCCGTTTTTGCTTGCCGTGCAGTACCCCGTAACCACCGAATACGGGCAGAGCGAGCATCAGATCAATGAAACGCTGGCGGCATTGCGCGAACTGGCTCTTCCCACGGTTATGCTGTGGCCCAATGTAGACGCGGGAAGCGAAGATGTCGCGCGGGGCATGCGCAAATTCCGCGAGCAGTATCCGGACGCGCCGATACGCTTTTATAAAAATCTTCCCACGGAAATGTTTGTGCGCCTCATGATGCGTACCACCTGCATGATCGGTAATTCTAGTATGGCAATACGCGAGGGTGCCCACATAGGAGTGCCGGCAGTCAATGTGGGTACGCGCCAGAGCGGACGCGAGCGGGGGCACAACGCCATTGATGCCGGCTATGATCGCAAAGATATTGCGGATGCGATTCGGCGCCAGATGGCGCAGGGTCGTTATCCGAGCGAACACATCTACGGCGACGGAAAAGCAGGCGAACGCATCGCCGAAATTCTTGCGCACTGCACCGTGCGGGTTCAGAAAAGGATTACATACTGATCTGTGGAAATTCTCGGCATCATCCCCGCGCGGGGCGGGTCAAAATCCATTCCGATGAAAAATCTGGCATTGCTTGCCGGCAAGCCCCTGCTTGCCTATGCGTGCTCTGCCGCGGCCGCAAGCAGACGCATCACGCGCGTGATCGTGAGCACGGATGATGAAAAAATCGCCGCAACCGCCCGCGCGTGCGGCGCCGACGTGCCGTTTATGCGTCCTGCGGAACTTGCGGCTGACGATACGCCCGCACTTCCGGTCATTCTCCACGCGCTCAATCATTTGGAAAAAGAAGAGCAGTATGCTCCGGACATCGTGGTGTATCTCCAGCCCACGTCGCCTTTGCGTCGTGCAGGGGATATAGACGGCGCGATTGCGGCGCTTGAGCAAAGCGGCGCTGATAGCGCGGTGTGCGTCGTAGAAGTTCCGCACCAGTTCGGTCCCGCATCCGTTATGGTGATGGAGGGCGGCATGCTCAAGCCGTACGAAACAGGCCCGCACGTATTGCGCAGACAGGACAAGCAAAAAATCTACGCCCGCAACGGTCCGGCAGTGCTCGCTATCAAACGCGCGACGCTCATGGAGAAGAATTCTCTGTACGGCGACACCATCGTGCCATACATCATGCCTCCCGAATATTCCCTAGATATTGATACGCCGCTTGATTTGGAACTGGCAGAATTTTTGCTCAAAAAGCGCGGCGCATGAAAACGATTGGGATTGCGATTTTTGAAGGCGTGGCCTCGAAAAATATTCTGCGCACGCAGATTTTGCCGGCTCTTTTGGCGCGTCCTGATGTGCAGGTGGCGCTCGTTGCCAAGAGCAGGGAGCGGGTTGCGTATCACGAAAAAGAATTCAACGACGCGCGCATATCGTATACCGTGATTGAGCCGCACCGCCCGAAAGGGCTGGATGCTTTTTTTGCCCGACTCAAGTTTTTTCTTCTCCGCACCGAGACCACGGTCATGCGCCAACGCGCGACGGCTCCATCGCCCCTGCATTTTTTTCTGTGGTCCCTGCTCAATCAGGCGCTTGCGCGGCCTACGGTCCAGAAAATAGTGCGCTGGGGCGATTACGCGCTTGTGCGCCCCCTGTCCTATGCGGTGTATTTTGAAAAGCATCGTCCTGATATCATTGTCGCGGCGAATCTTTTTGACGAGGCCGAAGCGCAATTGGTGCGCGAAGCCCGTCTTCGCGGTATTCCGACGATAGGATTTGTCAATTCGTGGGACAAGACCACGGCCCGCTCCGGCATTCGGATATTTCCCGATCACTTCATCGTATTCAATGAACAGGTGCGTGATGAACTGGTGCGCTACCACGGCGCGGACCCTGCGAAGATTTTCGTCGGCGGCATACCGCAGTATGACCAGTACATGATTCGCACGCCTTCTCCCCGCGACGTATTTTTTAAAAGTATCGGCATAGACCCGCACATGAAGCTTGTGGTGTACTCACCCCTTGGTGGCACGTTCTGGTCCGGTGATTGGGCCATGATTGATTTTCTGCAGAAAATAGTGAGTGAGGGAAGGCTGGGCGTGAACGTCGCATTGCTGGTCCGATTTCCTCCCAATGAGTTCGTAAACGAAAAAGAACTTGCCTCGCGCCCGTGGCTCTATTATGATTACCCTGGGATGCGCTTTTCCACGGCGCGGGGAAGCGACTGGGATATGACGTTCCCCGAACTTGATCACTTGTCCGACACGCTCACGTACATGTCTCTGCTCATCTGCTATGCGTCGTCCATCAGCGTGGATGCGGCAATACTTGACCGTCCGGTTATTAATATACATTTCACGCTCGATGAAAGCGTACGATTCGGAGGATTTACGGTCGAGCAATTGTATCGGCTGACCCACTACTGTGCGGCGCTCGCGTCCGGAGGTATACGGC
>MHQR01000028.1:23609-26442 GCA_001820725.1 Candidatus Sungbacteria bacterium RIFCSPLOWO2_01_FULL_54_21
GGCCGTGCACGACTTGCCCGCGAGCAATGCGCATATCTTGATGGAAAATCAGGCGAGCGAATTGGGAATTTCATTTTAAACTATTTGTAATATTGGATATCGCCATGCAACCAGAATGCGCATTGTGCGGGTCAAAAGAATCGGCCGTCTTGAGAACCAAGGTGCGGGCGGGCGTGGAGCGCAAGGTATTTCGCTGTAACGCCTGCGGCCTTGTCTTTCTTGAGCCGCGCGATGAGGATTTGAAAGAATACTATCGCGAAGAATATCGCAAGGTGTATACGCCGGCACCCGGTCGCGTCTCCGCATCGGAAGAGATTTTCAAGACCTATCTGCCGATGCAAAAGATACGTCTTGATAAACTAGGCGGGATTCTCCACAAAGAGGCGCGGCTTCTCGACATCGGCTGTTCTGCGGGCCAATTCCTGAAAGCCGTGGCTCCGCATGTAGGTACCGCCATGGGTATTGAATACAATGAGAGCGACGCGGCGTTTGTGAGGAGCATAGGGTACAAGGTATGGTCTGTGCCGATTGAGGAGACGGATATTCCTTTGGCATCGCTCGACATCGTAACCGTGTATCAGACGTTTGAGCACGTCAAAGAGCCACAGCGCTTTTTGAAATCAATTGCGAAATATCTCAAGCCCGACGGCCATCTAGTGATAGAAGTACCCAACGTGCATGACCCCCTGCTCACCGTGTTTGCCGACGAAGGATACGAGGACTTTTACTATAAAGAAGCGCACCTGTTCTATTACGCGCCCGATACTCTGTGGCGCACGCTGGAGCGCGCCGGCTACAAAGGCGATGTTACGACCATTCAACGCTATCATGTGCTCAATTCGTTCTCGTGGATATATACCGGTACGCCACAGCGGAGCGCCGAAGTCGGCATGGGCGAGCCGTCACTGCCGATGGCCCAGGGTGTGGACGAGGATGTCGCGGCGCGATTCAACGCCTGGATTCGTGCGGCGGATCGGGCGTACAAGGATATGCTTATTGACCTGCATCTGGGCGAATCGCTCTTCTTTATCGGCACAAAGGTCCCAGAAACAAGCGCTTAGCCGCAGGAGTTATACCCCATGATGCAGTCGGAGAATCAAGCAAAAAATCTGCGTGTCGGCATTATCGGCGTCGGCATGGTCGGCACGCCTCTCAAGCGCTGGTTTGAGGAGCGGCAAGGATATCAGCGCGGCAAGGATCTGTTTCTTTCCGACATTGATCCCGCGAAGGGATTTTTTGACGATATCAACCACGCGGATGTCATTTTCATTTCAGTGCCCACGCCGCGCACGGCCACGGGTAGCGCGGGGCTCACTGCCGTAGAACAGGCGTTCGCGAAAATCGGAGCGGGAAAAATTGCCGTGCTCAAATCCACGGCGCCGCCGGGAACCACGGAACATTTTCAAAAAAAGTATCCTGCGCTGAAAGTGCTGTTCAATCCGGAATTTCTCACGGAGAAACGAGCATGGGAGGATTTTATAAAACCGGACCGCCAGATTGTCGGCTTTACGGCGGAAAGCATGGACGCCAGCCATGCGGTGCTGTCTTTGCTTCCCCGGGCGCCCTTCATGTCGCCATGGGGCATCAATACCTACCGGCCGACCAAGATTACGGCAACCGAGGCGGAGATCATAAAATACGGCGGCAATGTCTATTTCGCGCGGAAAATCAATTTTGCCAACGCGCTCGCGGATCTCGCGGCTTCGCACGGCGTGAATTACGAAAATATCCGTGCCGGCATGTCGGCTGATTTTCGCATCGGTGATTCGCATCTGGATGTAGCGCACGGAGGATACCGAGGTTTTGGCGGGTATTGTTTTCCCAAAGACACTGATGCTCTGATTGCGCACCTTGCTGAACGGGGGCTAAAAGAGGGTACCGGACTTTTGCAAAGCGACCGCGCGTTCAATGAAAACCTGCTGGTCTCACAGGGTCTGACGTGGGAAGAGGTCAGCGTGCATGACCACGAATGGATTCAAAAGAAGCTAAAAAACAAAAGCGTATGAAATACATCGTTACCGGAGGAGCAGGGTTCATCGGCTCGCACATTACCGATCAGTTGATCGCGCGGGGAGACGAGGTGCATGTCATTGACAATTTTCTCACGGGCAAGCGCGAGCGCGTGAATCCTCACGCAACCCTTCACGAGGGTGACATCCGCGATTTCAAATCCCTTGCGCCGATTTTCAAAGGAGCCGCGGGTGTGTTCCATACCGCCGCGCAACCACGTATGCAATACTCCATCCGGGAGCCCCAGCTTACGAACGACATCAATATTACCGGTACGCTCAATGTCTTGCTCGCGGCGCGCGATGTAGGGGTCCCGCGCGTGGTATACTCGGCATCTTCGTCGGCGTATGGCGCGTTGCACCCCATGCCTCTGCGCGAAGACATGGCGCCGGGTCCGATTATTCCGTACGCGATTCAGAAGCGCGTGGGAGAGCAATACTGCGCTATGGCATCGCAATTTTATGGACTGGAAACCGTGTCCTTGCGCTATTTCAACGTCTACGGCCCGCGTCAGACCACGGCCAAGGACGGGCCGTATGCCACGGTCATCGGCATTTTCCTGGAGCAGCGCAAAAATAATCAGCCCATGACTATTGTGCCCGACGGCGCCCAGCGCAGGGATTTCACGCACGTTACCGATACTGCGGGAGCAAATCTCCTCGCCATGTCATCAGCCAACGTGGGGAAGGGCGAGATCATCAACATCGGTACCGGCGTCAACTACAGCGTGCGCGAAGTCGCGGACATGATCGGGGGCGCTACCGAGTTTGCGCCGGCCCGTCAGGGAGAAGTGAAAGAAACACTCGCGGACAATACCCGCGCG
>MHQR01000029.1:0-323 GCA_001820725.1 Candidatus Sungbacteria bacterium RIFCSPLOWO2_01_FULL_54_21
ACTTTCAGAAGAATAAGTTAAAAAGAAAAAGGACTTTGGCAAAAGTCCATTACGGCCTTATGCGCGTGCGCGTGAAGGCGAGCTCACTGCTCTCAAGGCAAATCTCTGGTTGGATCAAGGGCATAAGAAAATATTATTTTGAAGATGCTGGGTAGGAAGAGGGCAAACCAGCCAGCGTCTTAAGTATACTAAACCTGCATAGACGAGATCAGCGAGCACCTTTTTTAATAAGGTTTATATGAGTTGATGTCAATTACCTTGCCTCTGATGATGCGGCATTGGTTTTACCTATTGTCATATTTCCCGCCTGATGTACTGTTGCA
>MHQR01000029.1:338-16832 GCA_001820725.1 Candidatus Sungbacteria bacterium RIFCSPLOWO2_01_FULL_54_21
GTCATATTTCCCGCCTGATGTACTGTTGCAGTAATGGATAAGACAGTAATATATGCAGAGCATTGGATGGTGCGACCCGGGAAGTTCCTACGGCTGATCTGGTGTTTCGGCCTTCTGTTTATGGCGTGGCTTTACGGGACGGCAAGGTTTTATTAATACCGCAGTGGGCGAAGCAGTTCGTGGCTGGATATGATTTTCCGGGCGGCGGAGTGAATCTTGGTGAGACAATTGACGAGGCATTTCGGCGAGAGATGAAGGAAGAAACGGGACTCAACGCTGAGCGGGGAGAGATTCTACTCTGCGAATCGGACTTTTTCATCCACCCCATAAGCAAAAAACCCTACCACACGATCCTCGTCTACTATCTCTGCCATGATCTGAAAGGCGAGATCTCTGACGAGCATTTTGAAGCAAATGAGAAACAATACTCCCAAAAAGCCGAATGGGTGGATATTGCGAAGGTGAGGGAATTGACATTCTATAATCCCGTTGATTCGCCGGCGCTCATAGAAAAAGCGGAAAAGTATGATTCGGGATGATGAAACAGAGGCACGATGTGCGCGTCATAGAGATGTGTGTTATAATCCCCATATGATCAGAAAAATAAAGTAGGAAAGGCGTATGCTCCTAAAACATACAGATACTATGACGTATGACGCATTAGCAACAAGGGAGGTGATTACTGGGACAATTGTGGCGCTGACCAAGCGCGGTGTTACAGGAATCACAGTAGAGAATCGGACGGAAGCGCTGGAGTATATAAAGTCGCTCATTCCGCCGAGTGCTTCGGTGATGAATGGCTCGTCGCGCACCCTGGAGGAAATAGGGTTTATAGAGTATTTGAAATCCGGTACTCACGGCTGGACAAATCTGCATGAAGAAATTCTCCTGGAAAAGGATATGGCAAAACAAACGATCCTGCGCAAATACGCCGTCCTGTCGGACTATTATCTAGGAAGCGTGCATGCAGTCGCGGAAACAGGCGAGCTGGTGTTTGCATCTAATTCCGGGAGCCAATTACCGCACATTGCCTACACGTCGCCCAATCTTATTTTTGCGGTAGGCACCCAGAAAATCACGCCGAATCTTCCTGCCGCGCTTGTGCGCGTGCGCGAGTATGTGTTGCCCCTTGAAGATCAACGCATGAAAGATGCAGGCATGGGCGGAAGCGCTATCTCAAAACTCCTCGTCTTCGAGCGCGAGCCCGCGTTTATGGGAAGAAAAGTCCACGTCATTTTTGTGAACGAGAAATTGGGATTCTGAAAAGAATAAAACCGTCTACCTATGGACCAGGAGCTTGAAAAAAGATTTGCCACGCAGGGGCAGAAACTGGACGCGATATACCGGTCAGTGGAGCAGATGCGCAGTTATTTTCTCTGGACGCTGATTATTACTGTGGCCGTGATCGCATTGCCGCTCATCGGCCTTGTTTTTGTACTGCCACAATTTCTCGATCAGTACAGCGGCCTACTCTGATCGGCATAGTCAAATGGAACAGAGGCAGATCAGGTGATCTGCCTCTGTTGGCTATGAGGACGAATGTACGCTGTCTTATTCGAGGAGGTGGGGAGTTTTTTATTTCTTTTGTCCAAGTTTTTTTCGAGTTCTGCGACGGCGACGATCGTCCTGATCACGACGTCAGGATTGAGCGACATGCTCTCAATGTCTTCCTCTACGAGAAACTGCGCAAACGCCGGATGATCGGATGGCGCCTGTCCGCAGATGCCGATATATTTTCCTCGCTTCTTGCACGCGCGTATGGCCATCCGCACCATTTCTTTCACCGCCGCGTCGTTTTCGTCGCCCACATGCCGCAGGGCGCCAGCATCGCGGTCAAGGCCAAGGGTCAGCTGGGTCAGGTCATTGGAGCCGATGGACATGCCGTCAAATATATCAAGAAACCGATCTGCTTGGATCACGTTTGACGGTATCTCGCACATGACATACACGGGCACGGTTTCTGTATTGGCTGGAAACTTTTTTTTCTCTTTCATATACCGCGTTACCAATCCTGCTTCAGCCATGATGGCGAGTGTTTTTTCACCCTCTTCGGGCGTGCGGCAAAAAGGCACCATGGGAATGACATTTTTCAAATGCATCTCGTCCCGCACGCGAGCGATCGCCTCACACTCCCATAGAAACGCGTCTTTGAATCGCGGGTCATAGTAGCGCGACGCCCCGCGCCATCCGATCATGGGATTTTCTTCCACGGGCTCGTAGCGCTCGCCGCCGATCAGCGTGCGATATTCATTGCTTTTGAAATCGGAGAAACGGACGATGACCGGATGCGGGTGGAACGCGAGGCCGATCTTGGCAATGCCGTATGCGAGATGATCAACATAAAATTTCTTTTTGTCCTGCCATCCGGCGGTTTTTTTATCCATCGCGCGCTTGAGCCCTGTGGGAAGATTGTTATATCCCGCGAGCGCCAGGGGGTGTACGCCGATCTCAGATGCGATGATAAATTCAAGACGCGCGAGACCCACGCCGTGATGGGGGAGGAATGATTTGCGGAACGCGGTATCGGGTGTCGCAATATTCATCATGATCTTGGTGCGCGTTTGAGGTAGCAAGCGCACATTGTGCTCCTTCACGTCGTATTTTAACGCGCCCTCCAATACTAGTCCTTCGGTGCCAGTGGCATCCACCGTAATCATGCGGCCTGCGGGAATGGCGGCCATAGCATGCTCCGCGCCTACGATTGCGGGTATACCAAGTTCGCGCGCAATGATTGCCGCGTGCGATGTGCGCGAGCCGGTTTCGGTGACGATGGCGGACGCGATCTTCATGATCGGCTCCCAATCGGGGTCCGTGGTGCGGGTAACGAGAATCTCACCTTTTTTAAATCGTGCGATGTGTCCGGCAGAGACAATGATACGCGATGCGCCGGAGGCGATGCCGTTGCCCACGGCGCTACCTCGCGCGAGTTCTTTGCCGTTTTCTTTCCGCACGTATTCTTTCACTTTTGAAAAATCGCTCGTAGCATGCACGGTCTCCGGCCGTGCCTGGACAATGAAAAGACATCCAGTCCTGCCGTCTTTTGCCCATTCAATATCCATGGGCGTGCGGACGCCGGCTTTTTGCGAGTAATGCTTTTCAATGGCCATGCCCAACGCGGCGAGCTGGGAAATTTCTTTGTCCGTCAGCACGAACGTAGAGCGCTCTTTGGCGGTGGTCGGCATTTCGCGCGTGCGGGCAATGCCCCCTTTTCCCCCCGCGTATACCATCTTTGCCTCTTTCCTGCCGAGATGCTTGCTGATGATGGGCGACAGGACCGTCCCGGGCGCCTTTTTTGAAACCAAGTATTCGTCGGGTGCCACGCGTCCCTGTACGAGCATTTCCCCCAGGCCCCACGAGGCATTGATCACGATGACATCGCGAAATCCTGATTCGGGGTCGGCCGTGAACATCACGCCCGAGGCACCCATGTCCGACCGCACCATCTGCTGGACAACGACCGACAGCAGGACATCTGAGTCCTCAAGTCCCTTATCTTCGCGGTACGAAACCGCACGGTCAGTGAAGAGCGAAGCAAAAACAGACCGCACAGCAGAGAGCACATCTCGGGAGCCGGAGATGCCGAGCAAACTTTCGTGGGCGCCGGCGAAACTCGCCGTCACATGATCCTCCGCCGTGGCGCTTGAACGAACGGCTATGGACACATTTCTGCCCGCGCGCTGTTCCATTATGGCATAGCGCCCTACGATTTCTTGCTCAAGATCGCGGGGGAATGGCGCAGACATGAGAGCGTCGCGCATGCGTTTTGCCGGCACCGCGCCTCTGCCTCCTGCCAATGCGTTGCGCGCCATGTCTTCCAGTCCGGCGTTTTTCAAAAAATGGCTGAATCCTCGCGTGGTCACGACAAATCCGGGCGGCACGCGCACGCCCGCACTTCCCAAATGCCGCATCATTTCGCCCAAAGACGCGCCTTTGCCGCCAACTAGCGCCGTGTTTGCCATACTCACGTCTTCCAGAGGAACGGTCCATCGCCCCTTTTTTTCTTTTTGCGCTTTCATGTCTGTCTGCTTGAATCTCATGGGTGGTATGGTACAATAATACAATCCTTTTACGAACCGGAAAGTTACCGAATCTTCGCACATGAGGAAACTATATAGAAGTGAGCACAACAAGAAATTCGCGGGTGTCATCCCCGGCCTTGTCGCTTACGTCATCGCGTCTTTCATTGTGCCGAAAATAACTGGTGCGCATGAGTCATAGAATCATTAAAGGATTAAAGCACCGTTAATGCAATGAACGGCAGAACAGTATCTATTCTTTTAGCCGTTGCCGTGGTAGCCGTCGGATTTGGCTCGTGGCATTATTGGTATACGACGGGCGCGTCTTCCCAACCCGGGTCTTTGCTGGAGACGGCAACACCTGCCGGACAACCGCAAGCCGAAGTGGAGGCGTCGCAAAAAACTATGGCAGACACGATTCAGGTAACGCTCAAGACCAATCACGGGGATGTTACGATTGAATTGTTCCCCAAAGACGCGCCCGCGACCGTGGAGAATCTCATCAAACTATCGAGGGACGGCTTTTACAACGGCACGCGCTTTCACCGCGTCATCAAGGGATTCATGATTCAGGGCGGAGACCCGAACAGCAAGGACGATGACTGGTCCAACGACGGCACGGGTGGCCCGGGGTATACGTTCAAGGATGAGATCAACAGCCACAAGATCGTACGCGGTACGCTTGCGATGGCCAACGCCGGTCCTGCCACCAATGGAAGCCAGTTCTTCATCGTGACGGCGGAAGCAACGCCATGGCTTGATGGCAAACACACGGCATTTGGCCGCGTAACCGCAGGCATGGATGTGGTGGAGAAGATTGAGAATGTCCGCACGGACAAAGCAAAAGGCGATCACCCGATCGAGAACGTGACCATCAACGCGGTAGAAATCGTGGAGAAATAGGAAAAGACACAGGCGCCCCATACAGGGATCGGATCCCCGTATCCCTGGATACTGCGCGGCGCCAGACCGAAGCTGAAATCAAGAGGCAGATAGAAATGCAGAGCAGGTGATGGCGTCAAAAATAGTCCCCATCTTTCCGGCAATACCGAACACGCTGACGAACGCCGCATCCCCGTACGGTTTGAAACGCAATAAAAATCATCATTCAGAAACGGGCAGTTGATTTTTTTCTTCGGATATGGTACGATCGTTCAGATGGCACCTCATACACATAAAACGGAAGGATCGGGTTTTTACGGCCTCGGCATTGCGCCGAGGATTTTGAGTATTCTCGACTCTCTCAATTTCACCACCCCGACCCCGATTCAGGAGCAGGCGATTCCGGTGGCGATCGAAGGAAAAGACGTGGTGGGTATTGCGCAGACCGGTACGGGAAAAACGCTCGCGTTCGGCATCCCCATGATTCAGCGCATGGCGCAGATAAAAGGAAAAGGACTGGTGGTTCTGCCCACGCGCGAACTTGCGCATCAGGTGGATGAATCTCTGCGAAAAGTGGGTAGGACGCTGGGTCTGCACACCGCGCTCCTCATCGGCGGGGCAGCCATGGGCCCCCAGATCGGTGCCTTGCGCCGCGGTCCGCACATCGTGATCGGCACGCCTGGCCGCATTATTGATCACTTGGAACAAAAGACATTTTCCCTCAAAGATGCTTCCATTGTCGTGCTTGACGAGGCGGATCGCATGCTTGATATGGGATTTGCGCCGCAGATTCAGAAAATATTCGCGGCTCTTCCCACCGAACGCCAAACCATGCTTTTTTCCGCGACCATGCCCCACGAGATCATGAAAATGGCGACGCGCTACATGGCCCTGCCGATTCGGGTGGAAGTGGCGCCCTCGGGCACGATGGCAGAGCACGTAACGCAGGAGATTTTTATTGTGCAGAAAAATGACAAGAACCGTCTGCTTGATAAACTACTCGCCGATTATCGCGGCAGTACGCTCATCTTCACGCGCACCAAGCACATGGCAAAGCGGCTCACGCGCGCCATTCGCGCCATGGGGCACAGCGGCGCCGAGATACATTCTAACCGATCGCTGTCCCAACGGCGCGAAGCGCTGGAAGGATTCCGTTCGGGAAAATATCGCGTGCTGATCGCGACCGACATTGCCTCGCGCGGGATTGACGTGCGGGGGATTGAGCTGGTCGTCAACTATGATCTACCCGCCAGCTCCGACGACTATGTGCACCGCATCGGCCGCACGGGCCGCGCTGGCGCCGGCGGCCATGCCATATCCTTTGCCGCCCCCAACGAACGCCAGGAAGTCAGGAGCATTGAACGCCTCATCAAAAAAGCATTGCCTGTTTCTCAACTGCCGGAACTGCCGCCCGAACGCCCGCCCGTTCAGGGGTTGCGGCCGGAGCGCGACTTCGCGCCCCGCGCTTTTGCTCCTCGAGGGGGAGCGCGCCCGTTCCAGCGCGGTCCCCGCCGTCCTGGCTTCGGAGCCAGCCGCCCCGCATGGAGGGGGAGAAGGTAAACCGCACATACACAAGAATGGGGAAAAGCCGCTTGGCCGGTGAGGCAAGCGGCTTTTTTCGTAGCACGGGGCTGGTTTGACTGAATTCACGATTTCTTGTACGATTATATGGCCTCCGAGCGAGGCATTTTTTATGGAAATTAGAAACATTGCGATCATCGCCCATGTAGACCACGGCAAGACCACCTTGACCGATGCCCTGATGCGCCAAATGGGCGTGGGCCAGGAAGGAGTTTCTATGGATTCCAACACGCTTGAACAAGAGCGCGGCATTACCATCTATTCCAAAAACGCATCAGTTTTTTATAAAGATACAAAAATAAATATCGTAGACACGCCGGGGCACGCGGATTTCGGCTCGGAAGTGGAGCGGGTGCTTCGCGCGATTGACTCGGTGCTTCTTGTCGTGGATGCGCAGGAAGGCCCCATGCCCCAGACGCGCTTTGTCTTGAAGAAATCGCTGGAGCTCGGCATCAAGCCGATCGTTGTGGTCAATAAGATAGACAAGCCCGCGGCAGACCCACATTGGTGCGAAGAGCAGGTGCTGGAACTCTTTTTGGAATTGGGAGCGAATGATGAGCAGGCAAACTTTCCCGTGGTGTACGCTATCGGCCGCGAGGGAGTGGCAAAAAAGAAACTCACGGATGTTTCAACGGACTTGACGCCCCTTTTGGAAACCATACTTGCGCATGTGCCGCCCGCGTCCGAGGATCTTGCCGCCAAGCCCCTGCGCTTTCAGCCGTTCAATCTGGGATATGATAATTTCCTCGGCCGCCTTGCCGTGGGCCGCGTGTACGAGGGAAAACTGGAAGTAAAGCAGAACGTGTATGTCAAAAAGCCCAACGGCGACATGCGTCAGGGAAAAATCATCAAGATATTCACGTTCAAAGGACTGGAAAAAGTGGAGCAAGAAAGTGCGTCAGCAGGGGAGATCGTCATGCTGGCGGGATTGCCGGACATTGACATCGGAGAGACCGTGATGACGGACCCCGCAAGCGAGGCGCTGCCCGCGATTGCCGTGGACGAGCCCACAATCGTGCTGAATTTTTTGGTGAATAATTCTCCGTTTGCGGGGAAAGAGGGAAATTTTCTGACGTCGCGGGAATTGCGCGCACGCCTGGAGCGAGAATTGGAAATAAACGTGGGACTGCGCGTGGACTTCGGCTCTGCGGAGACGTTCGCCGTATCCGGCCGCGGAGAATTGCACATTTCCATTCTGCTGGAGCAGATGCGCCGCGAAGGATACGAATTGCAAGTGTCCCAGCCGCAGGTCATCATCCGCGAAGAAAAAGGCGTAAAACTCGAGCCGTTTGAAGAGGTGATCGTGGACACGCCCAGCGCGTATCAGGGCGCTATTATCGAACGCCTCGGCGCGCGCGGATTCGTGGTGGAGGATGTGCGCGTTTCCGGCGATTTGGTGCGCCTCACATTCAAAGGCCCGACGCGCGGACTTTTGGGATATCGCAACCAGTTCATGATTGATACGCGCGGCGAGGGCATTATGTCCTCGCAGGTCTCTGGCTTTTTCCCGTGGGCGGGAGAAATCAAAAAACGCCACGTGGGCTCCATGATTTCCATGTCCCCGGGCAAAGCCGCGGGCTTCTCGCTGTGGAATCTGCAAGATCGCGGCACGCTGTATATTCCGGCGGGCACGGAAGTGTACGAAGGCATGGTTATCGGCAACACGGCAAAAGGCGAGGAGATGTCCGTCAACCCGACCAAGGGAAAGCAATTGAGCAATATGCGTGCGTCCGGCTCGGACGAGTCCATTGATCTCACGCCGCCGCTCACGCTTACCATTGAGCGCGGCCTCGAAGTCATGACCGAAGACGAATATCTTGAAATCACGCCCAAAAACGTGCGCCTGCGCAAGCAATTTCTCACCGAGGCCGAGCGCAATAAGGCAAAGAAAAAAGGATAGTTTTTGCAAAACAGGGATCCGATCCCTATTTTTTGCGGATGGGCATATAAGGGGAGGATGTATCAGGAGCACTTTGTCAAGGAAGTCCGAGAGCGAGGAGGCATCGGATGGATAGGAAATTGAAAGTCATGGTCGTCGGCGGGGGCGGCAGGGGACACGCGGTGTCTGAAAAACATGAGGAGAGCGAACATGTCGGCAGTATCATCGTCGCCGGAGGCGACGACTTCACGTCATACGAGCGAAAAAAAGAAGTGATCTCCATTCCGTGCGGTATGCGGGACCACGTTGCCATATGTAATATCGCAGAGGCATATCGTCCGGATTTTATTGAGTTCACGCAGGATGATGCGGTAGCGGGCGGCGCAGGAGACATGCTCCGTGAACAGGGATTTTTGGTGCTGTGTCCTTCGCGAAAAGCGTCGCGCTTTGAATGGGACAAAGCGTGGGCCCGCAGGTTTATGGCGCGGCACCACATTCCGGCGCCCGACTTCAGCGTCTTTACGGCCCAGCGTAGAGCGGAGCGGTATCTGCATGGGCTGTATGCGGACGAGCCGGATGCGGTGGTTTTCGTAAAGGCCGCAGGTCTTGCCGCAGGCAAAGGATCTCTGAAAGCCGCAAGTTCTAAGCAAACAATGCAACGTATCCGACAGGTACGAGCGCTCGGCCCCGCGGGAAAAGTGTTTCTCATCGAGCGCGCGCTTTTCGGGCGCGAGTTCTCGGGTACCATCATTGCGGACGGCACCGGAGAGTATCGCGTGTTCGCGTACAGCACTGACCACAAGCGGGCATTGCCATTTGACGAAGGCGAGCAAACCGGTGGTACGGGCGCTACGTCGCCGGTGCCGATGATCGCGTCTGCCATTGCCACCCAGATAGACGCCTATCTATTCGGCAACGCGATGGACGGGTTTTCAGACGAGGGCATTCCGTATGCCGGAGCACTGTGCTTCAACGGTATACTCGTCAAAGATGACGAAAGCCCGACCGGCTATATGCCACACTGCATAGAAGGCAATGCGCGGCACGACGATCCGGAATCGCAGGTTGTTCTACCGGGCGTCCAGAATGATTATACCGAGATGGTGATCGCCGCGGCGATAGGCAAACTGTGCGACATTACGCTTCAGCATGACGGTCTGTATCGTGTGGGTGTTGTGGGAGTGTCCCGTGGGTACCCCGGCGACTACCACGCCGTTATCGGCAAGCGCGTGTTCGGACTTGAGGAGGTGCGGAAAAAGTTTCGCGGCCGCGTGCGGATCTATGGGGGAGGTCTTGCGCGGCAAGATAAACATTGGTATGCCAACGGCGGGCGTTTGTTCACCGTCGTGGCCGAGGACAAGGATCCGTGGCGGGCATTTGAAACCGTTTATGCCGCGATGGCGCGTCTATATATAGAAGGGAACAATCTTTTTTGGCGCCATGACATCGGCTGGCAGGACAAGGAGTTTCTGCTGGCGCGCGGATAAGAAATACTCATCAACACGGCGAGTCCACGCGACTCGCCTTTTTCTTTTACGCCGCGGCGTCTTGATTCATGATACGCGTTGCGCTACCCTAAAGGCAGGGATTATTTTTTATATGTTCTCATACATCTATGGTTCTGCGCGAACGATTCAAAGTCGTTCCGGCGGTATATCTCTTTCTCTCCAAAGACGGCAATATCCTGCTGACGCGCCGTCTGAATACCGGATACGAAGACGGCAAATACATGGTTCCGTCAGGACATGTAGAAGTGGGCGAATCGCTTACGTCTGCGATAATGCGCGAGGTCATGGAGGAGGTGGGCGTTGCCGTGCGTCCGGAAGACCTGCGGCTCGTGCACGTCATGTACCGCGCCAAGCACGATGAGACGGGCGAGCGCGCTGATTTCTTTTTTACTGCCGATCAATGGGAAGGAGAGCCGCACAACAGGGAATCGGAAAAGTGCGACGAAGTCGCATGGTTTCCTGCCGACCATCTGCCGGACAACACGGTCGAGTATCTGCGCCATGCCATTGCGTGCGCCGCAAAGGGAGAGATGTTATCCGAGTGGGGATGGTAATACAGGCGTTCCGCGCGTACGCGAGGAACGGATCCCTGAAAAGGCCGCAGATATGAAAAAAATCGTCGTGGCATCAAAAAATCCGGTGAAGCTCGCCGCCGTGCACGAGGCGTTCGCGCGCATGTTCCCTGCAGAATCTTTTGAAATGGAAGGTGTGGCCGTGCCTTCAGGCGTACGCGACCAGCCGCACGGCAGGGAAGAAACGCGCCGGGGCGCCGTACAGCGCGCCGCGGCAAGTGCCGCCGCGTCTCTTGGTGATTTCTCTGTTGGGATAGAAGGCGGCGTCGAGGAAAATGACGAAGGAATGGAAGCATTCGCGTGGATCGTCGTGCGCTCTGCAGGAGGCAGGATGGGCACGGCGCGCAGCGCCTCGTTTTTCCTGCCGCCGGCCGTGGCCGCGCTCATCAAGCAAGGCAAAGAACTGGGGGAAGCGGATGATATCGTATTCGGGCGCGTCAATTCCAAGCAAGAAAACGGCGCCGTGGGGCTCCTCACGGACAACGCAATTGACCGAAAAGGTTGTTACCGCGAGGCGGTGATCATGGCGCTGATTCCTTTTAAAAATGAGTCCTTGTATCCATAGAGTGATATGACAAACGCGGCAGAACGGGAAAAACATGTGCGCATCGGGCGCCACATCAAAGATGTGGTGTACGCGGCAAACGACGGCATCGTCACGACATTTGCCGTGGTCGCCGCGACCGTGGGCGGATCGCTTTCACCTCTTACGATTCTCGTCGTCGGCATTGCCAATCTTTTCGCCGATGGATTTTCAATGGCGAGCGGGGACTACCTCGGCAGTAAGTCAGAAAATGACTTTTATGCCAAGGAAGAAGCCGAGGAATACCGAGAGGTGCGAGAGCGGCCCGATGACGAACGCGAAGAAATAAGAGACATTTTGGCGCACAAGGGATATCGCGGAGCGGATCTGGGAGAAATGGAGCGACTGGTAACGGCCAACAAAACGATGTGGGTGGATCTCATGATGCACGACGAGTTGGGTATGCAAAAGCCGGGCGGCGAATCGCCCCTCGCGAGCGCGGCGTTGACCTTTGGCTCGTTTGTCGCGGCGGGCAGTATCCCTCTGCTACCCTATATCTTCATGGGCGCAGAAGCGCCCTTCAGCATTGCGATAGCAAGTACTGCGACAGCCCTCTTTATCATCGGGGCTCTTCGCAGTGTCTTCTCTGGCCGATCATGGATCGTAAGCGGGCTGGAAATGCTTCTCGTCGGCGGCTCTGCCGCCGCTCTGTCCTACGGCATCGGCGCCGTACTTGCGGCAATCGTGGGATAACGGCGTGCCTGTGGACAGCCAAGATGGCTGGGCATGGTATACTGAAGTATGCTGTTTTTGCAGAGGATGCATCCTGAACGGGTGTTGCGGTTGGGGCTCGGCTTCACCTTTCTGTATTCGGGATGGGATTTGATCTCTAATCCCTATGATTGGTACGGGTTCGTACCGGCGTGGTTCTCTGCGGTGGTAACGCCCGTTATGCCGCTTGAGATGTTTCTTCGCGTACAGGGTGTGGGAGAACTCTTGCTGGCGGCCGCACTGCTTGCGTGGTTTCTGCCCCGCCGTATTGTTCAGATCGCGGCGATGCTTGCCGTCGCGCATCTTTTCGTCATCCTCGTCGGCGTCGGGATTGATCCGGTTACTTTCCGCGATGTCGGCCTTTTGGGAGCCGCTATCGCTCTGCTTGCGCATATGTCGCGGTCATAGTGAGATCATTCGTTCAGAAAAAAAGTAATTAACCGTTAAACAAGACACTTATGACGCTTACACCCGTACTCGCATTTGATATCGCCGGCATCATCATCGGCGTGATATCCGTTTTACTCATGCTCACGCTCAAACGCACGCTCGGCGGGCGTGTGGGTGCCGCGCTCAACCTGGTGGTGGGTGGGGTACTCTTCAATATATTGGCGCTGGGTTGGACCATCGTATTTACGCGTCTGCGTCTGCTGGCGCCGCCGACGGTGGATGTGCACCACCTTTTTATGGTATCAGGCATGGTGCTCTTTGTGCTTGCCGCTCGGAAATTCTCCCTGCTTGCGCGTTCATAATCCGTGCAGGTCGGCGTTTCGTGGGAGAAATCTTTTGTAACATTGCCGCTCACTATGCCTGAATCCGGACAGGAGGAGCTTATTATATTTGCCGAATCACTCGTGCGCTCCGTGGCCCGGCTCCTGGGTCCGCAGACGGTCACGGCGATTTTTAGCCGCACGTTTCCCCGAGGCGAGCTTTCGCTTACGATAGACGGCGGCGTTTCTGCGAGTGGCCCGCATTCGCGCGAGCACGTACGGCGGCTGACCGAAGCGCTTGCCGATCTTTTCGTCGCGAGTTTCGGTCTTGCATTTGCCGAGCGTTCGCTGGCTGAAGCGTATGCGCGGGCAACGCGAGGTACAAAAGGAATGTCGGCCGCCGCCGATATCCTGTACTGCATCCCCGACGGTTTTTTGGAAAAAGAAAAGGTAAAGCCCCTCTCCAAATCAGAGCTGGAAGAACGGGTGCTCCAGCGCACGGCCGAACTGCAGGAAGCCAACGCGCGGCTTGAAGAGCGCGTGGCACAGCGCACCCAGGAGCTGATAAGCGCCAACGCAAAGTTGGAAGACGCTAACCAGGAATTCCAGCGGCTCTCATCGGCAAAGTCGGAATTTCTCTCGATGGTCTCGCATCAGTTGCTGGTGCCGCTTACCGCCGCGCGGTGGCTCGCAAAAACGCTGGAGGATGACTTATCGCTGGGCGCGCCGCACCAAACCCGCACCCTGCTGGACGAACTTCTGGCAAATAACGCCCACATGGTGCGCCTCGTTGCCAATCTCCTCAATGTCGCCCGTATTGAAGAGGGGCGCATGGAGTACAAGATGGAGACGATTGCGCTCGCCGATTTCCTCAAAGAAATTACGCAGGCCCTCGCGCCTCTTGCGGTGGAAAAAGGCGTCACGCTTCGATGCGCGGCAGAAAACCCATGCCTGGTACGCGGCGACCGCGATAAACTGCGCATGGCATTCGAAAACATCATGGACAACGCGATCAAGTATACGCCCCAGGGCAAACTGGTCATGGTAACGCTGGATGTCGGCGGCACATCCGTGCGCGTAAAAGTGACCGATCAGGGCATCGGCATATCCGAGGCGGACCATGGGCAGATTTTTGGCAAGTTCTTCCGTGCGCACAATGCCCGCACGCATCAAATCTCCGGCTCAGGACTAGGACTTTTCGTCGCCAGAGAGATTCTGGAAGCCCACAAGGGCCGCATCTGGTTTGAAAGCGCGGAAGGCGAGGGAACCACGTTTTTTATGGAATTGTCTGTCTCCAGGGGATAGAAACATTGCGCCATGCTAATACTCGTAGCCCAGGCGCACGATGCCTTTGCCGCCGTTGATGGCTCCGTATGGACGACCATGGATTTATCTGCTAATATATTCTTTATGATACCTCTCTACATCATAGGAGTCGTCGCAATCATCATCGTTGTCGCATTCATCGCCATATACAACCGTTTCGTCACGCGCCGCAACCGCGTGGAAGAAGCATGGGCCGACATCGAAGTCCAGCTCAAGCGCAGATATGATCTGATTCCCAATGTCGTGGAATCGGTCAAAGGATACGCCGGACACGAAAAAGGCGTGTTTGAAAATGTGACCAAGGCCCGCACGGCGGCCATGGGCGCTACCACAGCCACCCAGCATGCATCGGCAGAAAACATGCTCACGGGCGCGTTGAAGTCACTCTTCGCGGTCGCGGAAAATTATCCGGACCTCAAAGCCAATATGAATTTTTTGGAGCTTCAGCGAGAACTCGCGGACACGGAAAATAAAATTCAGGCCAGCCGCCGCTTTTACAACGGCAATGTGCGCGACTACAACACCATGCTCGAAGCATTCCCCTCCAACATGGTCGGTAGCACATTCGGCTTCACAAAAAAAGACCTCTTTGATATCCCCGACAATTCTCCGGCGCAGGAGCCCGTAGCGGTAAAATTCTGATTGTTGATGGCAACGCTCTATACGCACAAAACGGCAAACATACAAAAGACGTGGCTTCTCATGGCCGCGTTTTTCGGCATTGTCATTGCGATTGGCTGGGTGTTCGCTACGGTATACGGCAGTCCCGGCATTCTCTATATCGCGGTCATCATCAGCATCATGATGAACGTAATCAGCTATTGGTTTTCAGACGCCATTGTGCTCCGGCTCCACCGCGCCAAGCCCGTGGATTCGAAAACCGATCTGGAGGTACACCGCGTTCTGGAAAATCTCTCTATTACCGCAGGACTTCCCATGCCGAGATTCTATATTATTGATGATCCTGCCCCGAATGCGTTTGCGACGGGCCGCAATCCTGAACACGCGGCAGTGGCCGTCACCACGGGTCTTTTGAAAATCCTGGATCGCTCCGAGCTGGAGGGAGTGCTCGCGCACGAGCTCTCGCACATCGGCAACCGCGACATGCTGGTGTCTACGGTCGCAGTCGTGCTCGTTGGCTTTGTTTCCATTCTCTCCGACATGTTCATGCGCTCCATGTGGTATCGCAATAGCGATGACAATCGCGGGCGCGCGGGCGGCATCATCATCCTCATCGGCATTGCATTGTCCGTGTCGGCACCCATCATCGCGTCCCTTATCCACATGGCGATCTCCCGCAAGCGAGAATTTCTCGCTGATGCCTCGGGCGCTCTGCTCACGCGGTATCCCGACGGCCTGGCATCTGCGCTGGGGAAAATAGCCGCATATTCCCGTCCCTTGCGCACCGCGACCAATGCGACAGCCCATCTCTTTTTAGAAAACCCATTTGGCGCGGATCGCCCCATGGCACAGGGGGAACGCCGCGTCTCGTGGGTCGTGCGTATCTTCTCCACGCATCCGCCGATCGCAGAGCGCATTGCGGCATTGCAAGGATTTGCTCCAAAGGCATGAAGCGCATGCTCATGGGCACGGCCAATCAAGTGAAGTCCGCGGAATACCTCCCCACCGAGTAATGGCGTAAAAAAAAGAAAGGTTACTAACATTCGCTCGAGCGTATTAGATGAACCTATGCGAAAATCAAAAAGAACATACGAACAACACCTGAAAAAGGAACTGGCGCGGCGTAGGGATTTTCTCATTGATCGATTGGGCAGAGAATGGGATGAGATACAGCGATCAGCCCGGCGTGAAGAGGTCGTACGCAGGGCGCAAGATACGGGGCGCATGGCAGTCAATTATCTCATGGCGCTGCTTTTGGTAGGCGGCGTGGTAACGGTCATGGCGATTGCTCCAAATATGTTCGGAGCAATCGGCCGTATCGCAGGACGGAAAGGATTTATCGGACGCAAGGGCTTTCAGAATGCCAAAAAGTATCTGCGAAGCAGAAAATACGTGACCATACGCAAGGACGATGATGCGTACGAAATGAAGCTGACGAAACGAGGAGCGGATATCATCTTGCGGAAATCTTTCAATGCTATGCGTATTGGTCCAGCCGAGAAGTGGGATGGCATATGGCGTATCGTCATGTTTGACATCCCCAACCGGCATAAATGGGCGAGGGACGCGCTACGCGGGCGCCTGCAGGCGATGGGTTTTTACCGCATGCAGGAGAGTATTTTTATATTTCCCCATCCCTGCGACGAAGAGATATCTTTTCTCACGGACATCTTGAGCGTCGCATCGTATGTGCGGCTGGTTTCGACAAGGGATATTTCCAATGATACTGATCTCAGAGAGCACTTTGCATTAAAGTGAAATAGGTTCATCTAATACGCTCGAGCGTATTAGATGAACCATTTGGCAAATGTACTTGAAGGCGATACGATATGCCTATTACGGAGAGGTCGTATAGTGGCCTAGTACGCGCGCTTGGAAAGCGCGTAGACCTTTACCGGTCTCGAGGGTTCGAATCCCTCCCTCTCCGCCAGTTAGGAAATGAAGTCATTGGCTCGCCCCGCTGTAGTGGGGTTCACGAGCCGTTTTGAATTCAGTAAGGCCAGAAGCGGGCTTTTCTTTTCGGAATTGAAATAAATCATATAATTTGATAGTATGATACTGATAGTGTATCAAATCATTTTAATACTATCAAGATACTGCAAGTA
>MHQR01000030.1 GCA_001820725.1 Candidatus Sungbacteria bacterium RIFCSPLOWO2_01_FULL_54_21
GCACCGCCCTTGAAGTCGCAATGGCGGCGGGTATTATTCACTCAACAGGTGTTCGGATTGAGGGGTGAATTTAGGGTTGTTGCGGAATATATACGTCACAGCATGATTTGTGCGTGTCTGTCAAGGTAGTGTATTTTGGCCATAGTATGGTAGAGTAAATGGGCTATGAAAACCGATATACACCCCTCCTATCACCAGGCGACGGTGAAGTGTGCTTGTGGTAATGCTTTTACCATTGGCTCTACCAAGAAAGAGTTGGAAGTTGAGATTTGCTCCCAGTGCCATCCGTTCTATACCGGCGGCTCCAAGATTGTGGATGCGGCGGGCCGTGTGGAGCGTTTCAAGCAACGTCTTGCCAAGAAGAAAAAATAGGCGCCTTCTATCCTCGTGGACCGTGAGCAGTTGCTCAAGCGCAAAGAAGAATTGACCGAATCTCTCGCAGATCCGGCGGTTTTGTCCAATCCCCAGCGCATCAGGGACCTCTCTATAGAATTTTCCCGCATTGAAAAGCAACTACGGGAAGGACCGGATACGTCATCCACGGACGGAACGATTTTGGAAATCCGCGCGGGCGTTGGCGGCGGAGAAGCCGCGCTCTTTGCCAAGGATTTGTATGAAATGTACACGCGCTTTGCCACAAAAAAGGGTTGGCAGGTAGCCGTACTTGATGAAGCGGAAAGCGATCTGGGTGGCTACAAGGAAGTGGTTGCGCGTATACGGGGCAAGGGCGCCTATAACATGCTTAAAATGGAGTCGGGCGTGCATCGTGTCCAGCGCATCCCCCGCACGGAAAAAGCAGGCCGCATTCACACGTCTACGGCATCAGTGGCAGTACTGCCGGAAGCACACGAAGCTGACGTAGAAGTGAGGCCACAAGACATCAAAATTGAATTTTTCCGCTCATCCGGTCCGGGCGGACAAAACGTGAACAAAGTGGAGACCGCCGTGCGCATCCACCACCTACCCACGGGCCTCATCGTCACCAGCCAGGAGTCGCGCTCCCAGCAAAAAAATAGGGAGCAGGCCATGACGCACCTGCGCTCCAAGCTGTTGGTCGCACAGCAGGAAGCGGATGACAAAAAAAATGCTGACGCGCGCCGCGAGCAGATTGGCAGCGCCGATCGCTCGGAAAAAATACGGACATACAATTATTCCCAAGACCGGATCACCGACCACCGGGTCAAAGAATCATGGCATAATATTCCGTCAGTTATGGGCGGGGATATGGATGATATCGTGGAAACGCTTGCCTCACGACAATGACTATGACGATGACAACTGCGGCGCACTGATATTTACGTCAATGTCATCGTCATAGTATCTTATCGATGTCTCTCGCAAGCGAGATGATGCGGCTGGAGTAGGACTGGCAGATGTATTTGGTACAACTCGGGCTACCTGAAATGTATGTCTTGGCCGCGCGTATCTCTCCTGTGGTGGTCTGCGTCGCGGCGCCGGAATCGGCGAGAAACAGGGCGGCGGCGGTAAACGCATCCTCTACACTCCAGGGATTGGGCGGCACATGGCCGGTCAGGTTGCCCACGCGCGTCTCAAATCTGCGCCAGGTTGTGGGGAGAAACTGCGCGGGACCCATGGCGCCGCCGCACCCATAGTTCGGGCGGCGCGATACGGGCATTGTGTCCGGATTCAGGCCAAGACCCTCGGTGATAGCAAAAAATGCCCGCTTTTCGGCTTCGGCTGATGCTCTTTTGCCGATGTTAATATAGCAGTCATACAGATCGCGCTTCCAGTTGCCCGTGCCCAGGTTGGTGCCCACGGTAATAACGCCGTCTTCAAATTGCTTGCCCGTCTCTACTTCCAGGAGTGCCAGGAGAAATGCCGTGCGGATGCCGGTGCGCTTTGCCGCCTGGTCAGCCAGCGCCACGGCGTCTTCGGCGGTGACGCCGGTTTTTTCAAGATAAAAAAGCTGGCTTTTGAGCGAGGCGATGTCGCGCTTTTTTGTTTTAAGGAGCTGTTGGAAAATGGCCTCTCTGCCTTTGGTCAGACGGAGCAGTTCGTCTTTCTCGGCTTTTTTTTGCGCCAGGAACCTGCGCTCGACTTCCTGGAGCGACTGCAAGCCCTGCTGTTCTTCGCGCACTTCCTCAAGCTCTGTTTTTTCTCGCTCAAGCGTCGTACGGCCATCCTTGAATTCCGTAAGCGTGTCCTGAATATCGGATTGCACGCGCTCCAGCGAATGGACGGAATTGAAAAAGTCGGACAGCGACCGGTGCTTAAGTAAGATGCTTAACCCGTCATCCTCCTCATGCGCGGACAGGAGAAACAAACTACCGGCGAGCGCTCCCCTGCTCGTGACGATCTTGGCGGTCAACAGGGTAACGCCATCGTTCTTTTGCTTGATCTGCATGCCCGTCTTCTGAACGGCAAGCGCGAGGCGGCGAATTTCCAGCTGGCGGCGTTTGACTTCCGCATCCATGGTCTTGACTTCGCTGTCGAGCGTGCGCACCTCTCCCTGCGTGCTTTGAATGTTTTTGTCGAGCGCCTGCGCCTCTTGCTCGAGCTGTTGAAGTTGGCGTTCAATGTCCGATCGCTCCTGCGCAAAAACGGTACTGGCGAGCGCCAGCACGATGAGGAGTCCGAGGGCTCCTGGTATCGGAACAACAAAATGCTTTTTCATTCGCATACGCCCGCATCCGATCACAGGCGGGAAATGGCTATTTCTTCTCTTCAGTTTCGGTGACGGCCTCTGCTTCCACTTTTGCCTCTTTCTTGATTTCTGCCTCGGTCTTTACTTCCACGGGCGCCGACACGGCTTCGTTCAGCGCGGCGAGCTCTTCTTCCGAGCGCGGGGCTTCTACGATAACCAGAACATCCTCGGGGGATGCCAATATCTTTACTCCTTTCGGGGCTACGATGTCTCTAACCAAAATGCGGTCGCCGAACGCCGCCAGTTTTGCAAGATCTGTGGGAAAGGTGTGGGGCAGATCAGCAGGCAGCGCTTCTATGTCCAGTTCGTGAAGTACTTTGACCAAGATGCCTCCTTCGTTCTTCACCGCGCCCGATTCGCCGATGAATTCTAGGGGTACCGTAACACGCAGGACTTTGTCCATGCGCACGGCATAAAAATCCGCGTGTGTCGGGCGGCTCGTCAGCGGGTCATAGGCGATGTCATGAATCAGCACGGTGTAGGGCTTCTCGTCCACTTTCAATTCAACGAGCGTGGATTCTCCGGCTTGCTTCCAGACACGCACAAAAGCTGCGTACTTTACGGCAATCGGCTGGGACGGGATGCCTTCTCCATAGACAACGGCGGGCAATGCGCCGGTTTTGCGCAATGCTCCTGCCCTTCTGCCCAATTGAAGCCGTTTTTCCGCCTGTAGTTGCTGCATACCGTTCAGCGTATCACAGAGGGAAAAATAAGAAAAGGCGCAAAGGATTGCCAAGCGTTTGCGTGTTATCGAGATTACGCGACGTTTCGGAATAAATCCTTCACGGAATACTTGTTAGACACCGAGTGTTGCACATGATAACATGTGTTTATGAGAAAAATAAAGTTTGTTCCAGGAGAATTTTATCACATCTACAACAGAGGGAATGACAAAAAAGACATTTTTCGCGCTCATGCCGATTATGCCAGATTTCTCTTCGGCACGCTCTTCTTCCAAGCGCCCGTGCCAATCTATAATATTAGCCGATACATCTCCTCTTATGTTAAACACCGAGTGTTTAACATACCTACTGACACACAGAGAAAAATCATCGAAAAACGCGGGGTAGAACTCGTGGCTTTTACGTTTATGCCCAATCACTTTCATCTGCTTTTATACGAATGCTCGGAAAGCGGCATCTCAAATTATATGCAACGTGTCTTAAATGCATACACGAAGTATTTCAACACAAAATACGATAGGAGCGGACACCTTTTCCAGGGCCCCTTTCATGCAAAATATGTGGAGACCAATGAACAACTCCTTTACCTCTCCGCATATATTCACCGCAATCAACGCGATCTCCCCACTTGGACGAACAAAGAACAGTTATACCCGTGGTCGAGCTATCATCAATACACTCACGAAAACAAACTTGGCGATTTGCTGGCCACACAAAGAATCCTTGGGCAATTTAAGAACCAAAAAGAATATCAAGAGTTTGTCGACACAAGCGGAGCCAAAGAAAAAGAAGACGTCGAGCTCGTCATATAATATCATGTGCAACACTCGGTGTTGCACATGATATTATGTCTCTTGGTTGCGATATCTTATCGATAGAAACCATTAATCTATCGCAGAACTTGTTTCTTACTTCCAGGATTGCGGTATAACGCCGTCGGAGGATTTTTCGTTTCCCTATCGCTTGCGTAAATCCAATGGGAAAAATATGAGTTATCTACTCGTGCAATCGACTTTTGCATCAAACCTACCCCTTTATTACATTCGGCGGGATGCGTCCGTCCAGTACGGCAAGGATATTCTGGGCGGCGATCTCGGACATGGCTTGGCGCGTCTCTTCGGTTGCGGAAGCGATGTGGGGTGTCAGAATGACGTTTTCCAAGTCAGCAAGGCCGGGGGTGAGCGCGGGCTCGTGCTCGTACACATCAAGCGCCGCACCACGGATGGCGCCGTTTTGAAGAGCGGCAACGAGTGCGGTCTCGTCAATCACCGCGCCCCGCGACGTATTGATCAGATATGCTGATTTTTTCATCAAGGCGAGGCGGCTGGCATCTACTAAGTGGCGGGTGGTTGGGAGCAAGGGTACATGAATGGAAATATAATCGGCTTCTGCGAACACATCGTCGACATTTTTGCGGTATGCCGCTCTGTATGATTTTTCAAACTCCTCGGAGCGCTTCACATCGTAATAGACAATAGGCATGTCAAAGCCACGCGCCGCGTGGTGCGCGACCCGCGATCCGATTCTGCCGAGACCCACGATGCCCAGCGTGCGGCCGGATACATCGGAGCCGAGTAGGAGCGTCGGGCCCCAGGACGTGAATTTGCCCGCACGCGTATAACGATCTGCTTCGGGAATGCGATGGGCAATGCCAAGCAAGAGGCCGAGCGCATGCTCTGCTACGGCGTTGGTCAGGACACCGGGCGTGTTGGTTGCCGCAATCCCTCGCTGGGCCATTGCCGGAAGGTCGAGATTGTCATATCCCACGGCATAGTTGGCGAATATTTTGCATTGCGGACCTGCAGCGTCGAGAACCGCAGGATCGATTTTATCATCCAGATCGCAAAGCACCGCGCCGTAGGCGTCTTTTTGGAGCGACAAAATCAATTCGTCGTGCGACAGCACCCGGTCTTCAGGATTTATATCCACGGTATGCCCCGCGTGCCGGAGAAGATTGACGCCACGATCAGGGATAACGCGTGTAATGAATATTTTCATGACTCTATCGTAGCCGGAGTGCTGAAAAGCCGCAACTTTCGGACGACCACATCTTTCATAGCGGCAAAGGCAGGCGCGTCAAGTTTGTACATGGCGGCTTCATCTGGATGGCTGGCAAGTGCTTCTTTGAGCGCGTGGACATATGCGACGCGTAAATCCGTATTGACATGGATATTAGCAATGCCGGCGGCGATTGCGGCTTTGATCTGATCATGCGGAATGCCAGAGGCCGCGTGGAGCACGAGTGCGACACTTTCGGGCACGGCGGCGCGGATGGCGCGTATGCGCTCGATATCCAAATCCGGCTCGTCCAAAGAGATGCCGTGGATGTTTCCGACTGCGATTGCAAGGCGGTCTACGCCGGTGCGTCGCACAAACTCCGCGGCCTGGTCAGGATTGGTGTAATCCTCTTTTTTTACTTCTATTTTTTCCTGCTGGACTTTTGACTCGCCGCGCAAATAGCCAAGTTCTCCCTCAATGCTGATGGGCTGTAGCTTGTAGTTTGTAGTTTGTAGACGAGCGCATTCTACGACTTCTTTAGTGCCAGCGATGTTCTCCTCAAACGGCAGAGCGGACAAATCAATATGGATAGCATCAAATCCGGCGTCAATCGCCTGCTTTGCTTTTTCCACGCTACGCGTGTGATCCGCGTTGAGAAAAACAGGGATATTGAATTCTTTTCTGAATGCGTCGCGCAAGGCCACGGCTTCCATGACGCCCAGGTGCTCGCGCTCGCCTTCCGACATGCCGATGATGGCGGCAGTACCCGCCTCGTGGCACGCTTCAACGATCGCCCGCATGTGGTCCGCTTCGGACGCGTTGAAGTGGCCGGTGGCCCGGCGCTCGCGGCGCACTTGCAGTAAAATGTCTCGTAGGATATCCATGTCTTAGATTTCGCGCGGCTGATATTCCGGTAGTGCTTGCGCGAGATATTTTTCCAACTGCGTACGGGTGAGCAATCCCTGGCGCGCGCCAATGCCGTGCACCACGGACATGGAGTTTATAGGCCCCCATAATAGGGCTTCGGGTACGTTTTTGCCAAGGGCAATGGCGACCGTAAACGTGGAGGAAAATGCGTCTCCGGCGCCGGTGCGCTGGATGGGCGGCTCGGCATCGGGGTATGGCGGCATAAACCATGCCTGCGTGCCTTCGTATGCATATGCGCCAGCCGTGCCATCGGTTACGGCTATAATTTTAGGTCCGAGAGCTGCGAGCATGGTCATGAGTTTTTTCACGTCATTCTCTTCTATTCCCAAAATGCGCTGGGCCTCCTCTTTATTACAAAAGAATATGTCTGTGCGGGCATACAAAGGCGCCATGGCCTCTTTGCCGAATTTCATCTGGTAGGTGCCCGGCTGGAACGCGAACTTTATTTCCGGATGTCTGGCCAAATACTCCGCGATCACGGCATGAAAATCGAGGGAATTACCGCCCAAGGAAGAAAGATACACCCACTTCGGCGCTCCGATGTCGGGCAGGGTGTAGGGATATTCTTCGTGCTTTACGAGAATAGTCCTGTCGGTCTCATACCATAGGACATAATGATAATTGGTCTTTCGTCCTGCATGGATCTTGACGTACTCCGTGCCGACCTGCTCCTGTTGGAATACGTCCAGACATTCTTTGCCAAAATAATCATCGCCTATGTTGGCGACAAGTGCGGTCTTGAGCCCAAGCCGCGCCGCGGATACGGCGGCATTGGCGCTGTTGCCGACCGCGGGCACGATAAAAACGTCTTTGTACGGAACCTTGTCCGCAAAGCGCATGCAGATTTCCCGCACATCGGTGTGCATGTCAATGTGCGACGCCGCAGTGTCGAGCTGAATAAATGCGTCCGTCGTCGTATCCCCTATCGCGATGAAATCATAGTTCGCCATAGCATCAATGATTATTTTTTGAGAAATGCCTCTTTGAGCGCGAGAATGCGCATCACGCTCGCATCAATGCGTACAGCGCCAATATCTCCTCGCCGCACGGCGGCGAGGAGCGCCTGATATATGCCATCGTACTGTTCTAACGCTTCTACGGCAAGCAGGATGTCCGCGCCTGCGCTGGCCGCGCGCACGGCCGCATCAGGAATACCGTATGAGCGGCTGATCGCTCCCATAGCAAGATCATCGGTGATCACGATGCCGCTATAGCCAATGTCTTCGCGCAGAATTCGGCCGAATGCGGGCGATATGCTCGCAGGATTTTCTGGATCTATCGCGGGTGCAAGCACATGCGCGGTCATCATCATGCCCGCTCTTGCCGCAGATGCTTCCCGAAACGGCAAAAGATGCTCGTCCCATGCAGCTTGGTCGCGTGTAATCGTGGGTAGGCGGCGGTGTGAATCCACCATGGTGCCGCCATGTCCTGGAAAGTGCTTGGGTACGGCAATAACGTCTGCATCCTGATATCCGCGGATCATGGCGCTGCCGAGCGCGGCCACTTGTGCCGCGTCACCGCCAAACGCGCGGTCTCTGATGAAATTATTCGTTGATTCGGCGACATCCACGACAGGAGAAAAATTGACGTTTACGCCGAGTTTTCTGAGTTCCTCGCCTCTGCGCTTTGCCGCTGTGTATGCCATGTCCGTATCTTTCAAAGCATTCTGCGGACGCATTTCCTCAAGGAAACGGAATCGGGAAATAGCGCCGCCTTCCTGATCAACGGCAATAAAGAAGGGCGGCATTCTCTGGGTGCGGCCTCGCACCTGCATGTCGCGGATCAGCGTCTCTATCTGTGCGCGATTTTGCACATTTTTTCCCAGCAGGACAACGCCGCCGATATGATGTCCGGAAAGCCATGCGGCGATTTTGTCTGGAAGTGTTGGCGCGGGGATGCTGACCATCATCATCTGGCCGATCTTTTCTTCCAAAGACATGGCGGCGATGGTGTGGCGCAGACGGAGCGGCCGTATGTCGGTAACGGGACTTGCGTAGGTAAGGGCATTGGCGGAAAACTCGCGTTCGGCATGGCGCACGGCGCCGGAAAGAAAAAATGCGGCGCCAAACAGACATGCGGCAAGTGTGCCATAGCGGGCGATTGGTGTGATCATGGGACGAGGATCATGGAATAATCAAACTCCGTGGACCAGTCGCGGCAGACATTCGCGATACCGCCGCGCGGGCAAGGAGGATTTTGCGGCCCGCACTGTGCCTTGGGAAGCGCTCGTGTGTCCATTTTTTCTAAGGCGCGGAATCCGACGACGGCAAACGCGCTACTCCACGGGCATCCGTACCATGAGCCGGAGCCGTAATTATAGTACATGTAAAAAAAGTTGCTGTCCGCCGGGCGCGGAGAAAAAAACATATCAATCGGCTCCCGCCCGATATTGAGCGGATCGCCGGGAACAGATGGCAGGTAGGGTTGCAATTGATTCAGCCAGTTTGATGCGTCTTTGTAGCTTACCTCCCATCCGGCCAAACTTCCGCCCGGACCATAGGTTACTGGCGGGTACGCGCCGTGATCATCATAGTACAGGGCCAAAGCGTTCTGTATCTGGCGCATGTCGGCGAGCCGGCGCGCGTCGCGCGCTTTGCCGCGCGCTACATTGACGCTCGTGAGTACGATACTGGAAAGCAGGCCGATAATCGAAATGACCACGAGAAGCTCAATGAGAGTAAATCCTTTTCGCAGGCGACGCATATCTAAAATGGCTGGACATTCCGGTATTCTTCTATTTGCTTTCGGGCATCTTCATCGCTGAAGTGTGGCGGGGGCACCAGATTGAAATTCGACGCCATAAGAATGAGAGTGGCAATACATGCTATGATAGCAAAAACAAGCAAGGCGATATTTGCCTGCCGTACATTGGCTATCATGCCGCCGGACGCATGCATGACCACACGGATGACCCATCTATAATCCGATGTGTCCTGGCCAGTCGGAAATTTGCGCGGAGCCAAAGGATGTTTTCTTTCGTATTGCTCCAGAATATCCATGATTAGCTTTTGCGGGCAATCACCCGTGTGACGGCCTCTATGATATGCGCCGCTCCCATGCCGTAGTGCTCAATCAGCTCAGTGGGAGTGCCGGATTGCCCGAAGCGATTTTGCACGCCGATAAATTCTACGGGCACAGGGTATGATTGAGCCAAAAATTCCGCGATTGCGCTACCCATGCCTCCGGCGACCTGGTGCTCTTCCACCGTGACAATGGCCTTGGCGTCTTTTGCCGCTTTGAGAATCGTCTCTTTGTCAAGCGGCTTTATCGAGGGGTTGTTGATGACGCGGACTTTCATCCCCTCGCGTTCAAGCTCTGCGGCGGCGAGAATGGCGTTGTGGGTGAGCGGGCCGCACGAAATGATCGCGACATCCGGCTTGGTGCGCACGGGTTCCACCCAGAAAGCCATAGCCTTGCCCGGCTCAAAGGGCGTCTGCGCGGTGGTAAACACGGGAGTTTTTTCACGGGCATAACGCACATATACGGGACCCGTGATTTTTGCCGCGGCATACGTCGCTTTGTGCGCCTCCACGCTGTCGCAGGGGGAAAAGACGGTCATATTGGCAATCGGCCGCATGAGCGCGATATCCTCAATTGCCTGGTGCGTGGCGCCGTCGGGTCCTACGGACACGCCCGCATGCGCGCCGCATATTTTTACATTGGCTTCGTTGTACGCGATGGTCGTACGGATTTGCTCCCAGTTCCTGCCAGGGCTGAACATGGCATAAGAAGATATAAACGGAATCTTGCCCATCAGCGCCATACCTGCCGCAACAGACGCCATATTCTGCTCTGCGACTCCCATCTCCACAAATCGATCCGGATATTTTTGGGCAAATGCCTCGGTGCGCGTGGATTCCATGAGGTCGGCGCACAAAGCCACGACCGATGGGTTTTCGTCGCCAGCCGCAAGCAAGCCCGTGCCGTATCCGTCTCGCGTGGGCTTTTGCT
The DNA here is from genome assembly GCA_001820725.1 of Candidatus Sungbacteria bacterium RIFCSPLOWO2_01_FULL_54_21. GTDB lineage: Bacteria > Patescibacteriota > Minisyncoccia > Sungbacterales > HO2-52-23 > WO2-54-10. The sequence continues at coordinate 10,225 of MHQR01000030.1, forward strand.
CGATCGCTTTCACGTCGAGCAGGTGTTCAACAAGTTTTGCTTTGGGATTGATGGGCATGCTAGGTATCGGACGATCGGGAGGCCGACGTGAAAGGAATGGACAAAAACGTGTCGTTGATGCTGTCAATTTCGGCGGCCAGTCCGGTCATGGCGCGGACGAGGAATGCGGTTACGGCTATAGCGAATACCGCAAGAATGGCGAAATGGATACTAGAACGATGTCTCATATTTTTAACGTTATTCATGCTCGCTTTTTATTTTTCCCTGCAATGTTCTCAATTGCGCCAGTGATTCTTTTGCCTCCTCCGGCTTGAATGTCTTTGAGTGCCACGGATACTCAAATTCCATAAAGTCCACCCCCTTTCCGGGAATGGTGTGCGCGATGATAAGCACGGGCTTTTCATAAATTGCCTGCGCGGTTTCGTAGGCATTGGCGATTTCTTCAAAGTTGTGGCCGTTGATGTCCAGCACATGCCAGCCGAATGCCTCGTACTTTTGGCGGAGCGGCTCGAGTGGCATGATATCCTCGGTCATACCGTCTATCTGGATATTGTTGCGGTCAATCAAGGCCGTCAGATTGTCAAGTTTCAGTTTTCCCGCAAGCATCGCGGCCTCCCATGTTTGTCCGCATTCCTGCTCGCCGTCCGACATGAGGCAGTAGATGTTTATTTTTTTGGCGTCCATTTTTGCGACGATTGCCATGCCGACTGCCTGTGAGAGGCCTGAACCAAGCGGACCCGACGTGGTTTCCACACCCGGCAGGATGGTGCGATGCGGATGTCCCTGGAGCCGCGAGCCGAATGTCCGAAGTGTTTTCAATTCCTCGACTGGGAAATAGCCCGCGCGCGCCATCGCGGCGTAACGCACGGGGCAGATGTGGCCGTTGGAGAGGATCAGCCGGTCGCGCTCGGACCATTCCGGGTGCTTCGGGTCATGCCGGAGAATATGGAAATAGAGTGCTGCAAAAATATCCGCCATGCCCAAGGGGCCGGCAATATGGCCGGATCTCGCGTGCGACACCATAGCAATCACATCCTGCCGGATCTGATTTGCCATCTCTTCAAGAAACTTGATTTTGTCTTCGTGCAGATGAGGCATAAGCTAACCTGATTGCTTCTTGAGTGAATCCAATATCGCAAATGTTTTATGAATAGTAGCCCATCTCCGGAGATATTTCCAGTCAAGCTTCGGCTGCATTCTTACAATTGACGCTAAATCTTCATATTGTTTTGCCGATTCGCCCGACTGAAACCATAATAGCTTGCTCAAAATAAGATCTTCGGGAGATACAAAATATACGCGATGCCCGAGAATATGCTGCAGCATTCGACGATCCAGTTGGCTCCGATCAAACGGCGTTCCCTCCATCACGAAAAAGTCAACCTTCACGCCCGTAGCACCGTCAATAAAATTAAATTCTCCATGCCGTTCTAATGCCCGACGCATCATAGCAGTATCAATATAACTTGCTTCGTTCAATGCCTGAAGCGCCTCTGCGAGCAATGCAACATGCCTCTGTTCCATGAGCACTATAATGTCAATATCTGCTGTAAATCGCGGGCGAGCCCACACAAAAACCGCCATGCCGCCGGTAATCGCGTAGGGAATATCTAGTTGCTCAAGAATCTGAGCAACTCTAATGAGCAGATGGCGCGGGTCTATCTCTTCCATGGATGCGAAAATCTATTTTCTCGGGATTAAGCGCCCGTGCGAGAATCCAAAGCCCTGCCGCAACTTCGAGCTTTTTGTCCGCAGACATCCGGCGAAATATAACATCTTGAATATCCTGCGCGGTTTTGGAACCAGTATCGTTTGCCATCTCCTCCAGAAATTTGATTTTGTCCTCGTGCAGGTGGGGCATATTACTTTATTGGATTAATATCTTTTGAGACCAGTCCTTTCACTAAAAAAATAATGCCTGATACTACAGAAATGATTTCTAGAAAAATGAAGCCGAAAACAATATTCATGCCCTTATCTCCCGTAGGAAAGATTGCTGCAAATGGTGCCAGTAAAAAGGGTATCAAAAATGGTAATCCCAAGAATATTGCCGACAAAATATAAAACTGCTTCTTTTTATTCATACTTTTTTAACTCCTCAATAGCCTTTTTAATATCAACTGCGAGAAATAAATAATTCCCTACAATCAGCATGCTTGCTCCCGCCTCAATAGCCCGCTTCGCGTTATCCACAGTTACGCCTCCGTCAACCTCTATTATACACCCCGGACACGCCTTCCGTACATGGGCGATTTCCCCAAGCATTTCGGACTGCATCTGCTGGCCGGATGCGCCGGGCTGCACACGCAAGAGCAGTACCATGTCCACTTTCGCGAGCCAGGGATCGAACAATGACACTGCTGTGTCCGGCCGTATGGCAAAACCGATTTGTATTCCGGCATCACAGCATTTTTTAATAATGAGATTGGGATCATGCAACGCCTCAAGATGCACAATCACGCGCTTAATCGGCCTAACCAGCCATTGCTCAATAATTTCTTCCGGTTTCTCAATCATCAAATGCACCTCAATATTGAGCTTAGTCTGAAGTCTCAAGAGGTCGGCAAAATCATGCCATGTCTCATGTTTCGAAAACACTCCGTCTGTCACATCCAGATGACACCACGAAACATGCGGTTCAACTTTCGCGATCCGCTCCTGCACCTCTTTAAAGGTGGCAACATTGATTGAGGGAATGATTTCGGTCATTTGAAATTTTTCCCTTCAATGTCTGAAATCTCCTTCACGCGTCTTGCGTGCCGCTCTTCTCCGGAAAAAGGCGTCTCAAGCCAGACCGTTACGATCCCGCGTGTTTTCATCTCATCGGATTCGTCCGCCGCAAGAACCAGTACGTTTGCGTCATCATCGTTGCGCGATTTTCTTGCTTCGTCCGTATCCCAGCAGAGCGCCGCGCGAATGCCGCGAAATTTATTTGCGACTATATCCATCCCCTGCCCAGAACCGCACAGAAAAATTCCTTTGTGCTCACTCGGATTTTCCGCGACTTTTATGGATGCGGCAGCGGCAAAATCCGTATAATCATCCTGCGGGTCGTATGCGAACGCCCCCATATCCTCAACTTCAATCCCCCGTTCAATCAGCGATTTTTTGATCACCTCTTTGAGCTGAAAACCCCTATGATCACACGCAAGATATATCATGCCGCCACTATACCACAAAACAAAAACCCCTCCAATCGCGCGAGCGCGTATCACTCTACTTCTCTGCGGGCGTTGATGTGGATGTTTTGCACGATACCGAGGCCGATCATGAGGGTGACAAGGGACGAGCCACCGTACGAGACAAAGGGGAGCGTGATGCCGGTGATAGGCAGGATACCCATGTTCATACCGATATGAATAAATGATTGGCTGAAAATAAACGCAGCAAAGACGATGGTGTAGATGCGAGAAAAATTATCCCGCGCACGCGAACCAATGCGAATGATACGCCATATCGCGGCGCCGAGGAGTCCCAGCAGGAGCGCGGAGCCAACAAATCCCCACTCCTCGGTGTACGCCGCAAAAATAAAGTCCGCGTACGGCTCGGGCAAAAAGTGCAAATGCGATTGCGAACCATACCCAAGGCCCTTTCCCCATATTTTGCCCGAGCCCACGGCGATCATGGACTGAATCATTTGATACCCCGCGCCCTGCGGGTCGCGGTAGGGGTCGAGGAACGAGGTAACGCGGGCTTTTTGATATGGCAGAAGCACAAAAAACCATGCAATACTCGCCGCCACAACCCCGATAGTCAGGAGATAAAAAAAGTGTCGCAAACGCATGCCGGAAAAAAGCACGGCCGCAATCCATATCGCAATCAGTACCACCGCAGAGCCGGGATCGGGCTGAAGCAGGACCAGAAGCATGGGAAGGGCAAGATACAGACCGGAGACCAGGAGGTGCCGCACGCGATAGATTTCTATGTGGCGCTTGGAGAAAAATTTGGCGAGCAGCACGGCAAGCGACAGCTTGGCAAGCTCAACGGGCTGGAGCGCTACGCCGCCAATCTGGAGCCATGCTCTGATGCCGCGCACGCGCGGACTTACCATAAGCACGGCGCCCAACAGGACGATCGCCAGCGCATAAAGGGAAATGACTGCCGCGGTCTGCGTGCGGAAAATGCGGAAATCAATCATGCTGGAGGCAACGAGCATGATAATACCGACGGCTGTCCAGATCATCTGGCGCTCGAAAAAGTATGCTGATCGGACACCCGACAAACTAAAGAGCGAGGTAAGGCCGATGGCAATCAACAAAAGCACAGCTCCCATAAGGAGCCGATCAAATCCGCGTATGTGCGCGAGCAGGCCGGACATACAGCTCGCTTCTACTGCGGTCGCACGATGGCGTCTGCCTCAAAAAGATTGACGCGAGGTGTGACATCAATGCGTGCGACTGAACCGGGTAGCACGTCCGGCCATATAGAGGCGACCATGCGCCGTTCGTTGGGGGAAATATCTTCGGCGAGCACGCGGTTGGCGCCCACGAGATTGCCGGCGTCATCAAACATGACAAACGTCACTTCCATGCGCCGATACCGCAGAGGCCCGTCGTTGAAAATCTGCGCTTCCGCTCCGCTGTGTTTCTTTCCACCCTCTTCGCTGATCATGTGCCCGCGCCGCTCGACCGTCAGGGGCGGCCGCTCAAATGCCGCGCTCTTCCATGCGGTGCGCTCGACGACAAATTCAACGCTTACCGGCTCTCGCGATGTTCTGATGTTGGGCTCAATGATGGTGAGCCGCTCGCCAGGGTAGATATATGCGGTGCCTTCTTTATGGCCGATGATGCCGTATTGGTCCAGCAGGACAAACTCATAGCGGACGAGATCGGATGAGAGCGTCTGATTAGGATTCTCCACCAGAGCCGCGACATCATAACTCCCCTCTCCGGCGCGGCCAAAGCGCGCCCAAAACACGGACAAGGGCTTGGGATTTTTAAGTTCACAGGGCGCGCACGGACCCCCGCAATCCACGTCCGTCTCTCCGTTGTTGCGTCGAGTATCCGTACAGCTGGCCGCGGGCAGGGAGCGCGCGGTCAGCCAAAACAAGATGCCGCCAGCGAATGCTACAAGAATCGCTATGACCGTCAGTTGTCGCCGTACACGCCACGAAATCATGCCTCTATCATATATCATCCTTCTGCCAAAAGGAACGCGCCGCTCCCGTGTCCCGCTCCCGACGTTGCCTTTCGTTGGATGCATGGCACGCGAGACACTGTCTCGTGTGCCATGCTCCGAAACCATCGGGCAATGTCTGGAGCGGGACGTACAGAAACTTTTAAATGCCGGCGTATCCTACTTTCCCGACGCCTAGTGGGGCGCAAGTATCATCGGCTCAGCGCGCTTTCACTGCTCTGTTCGGAATGGGAAGAGGTGGGGCACACGCTGATAAAACACCGGCACAAAAAAACTTCCGTGTTCCGCTCCCGACGTTGTGTGATGTTGATAGCAAGGCACTCGTGGGACATTGTCCCGGATGTGCCGTGCAGTCAAACCTCACGCAATGTCGGTAGCGGGTCATCAAAGTCACTATACTGGGTGAGAACGATCTATTAGTACCGCTCGGCTTAACCGATTGCTCGGCTTCCACCTGCGGCCTATCAACCTCGTCATCTCCGAGGGATCTACGATACCTTATCTTGAGGCGCGCTTCGCGCTTAGATGCTTTCAGCGCTTATCGCTTCCGAACATAGCTACCCGGCGGTGCCCTTGGCAGGACAGCCGGCAGACCAGAGGTTCGTTCATCCCGGTCCTCTCGTACTAGGGACGACCCACTCTCAAGTATCATGCGCCTGTGGTAGATAGGAGACCGACCTGTCTCACGACGGTCTGAACCCAGCTCGCGTACCTTTTTAATTGGCGAACAGCCAAACGCTTGGGAGCTTCTCCACCCCCGCGCTAAGGTGAGCCGACATCGAGGTGCCGAACTGCGTCGTCGCTGTGGACGCTTGGACGCAACTAGCCTGTTATCCCCGGAGTAGCTTTTATCTGTTAATCTTTGGCCTTGTTCTAGCAAGCGTCTCGCTGCCGGTATTGCTCGACGTTGCTGAGCGCGATGCCCTTCACCCTGTCCCCGATGAGACATCTGTCACACCGGACGGATCGGGAACATGCTTTCAACATCATGCAACATCGGCAGCGAGACATTACCATCGGTTCACTAAGTTCTGCTTTCGCACCTGCGCGACATACCCGTCTTGCAGTCAGGCTGGCTTATGCCTTTACACGACCAACGCCGTTTCCATCGGCGCCTAGCCAACCTTATAAACCTCTCCATTACCTTTTGGGAGAGTTGTGCCCCACACAAACTGCCCACCAGACACTGTCCCTTTGCCGTTTGGCGGCAAAGGTGAGAACGCAACACGCTCAAGAGCGGTATTTCACTGGCGGATCCAGTCCGACCGGAATCAAACCTTCATATCCTCCCGCCTATGCTACGCATCAGCGCGTTGTGCTCAATATCAAGCTGCAGTGAAGCTTCCGGGGTCTTTTCGTCTAACCACAGGTAACCGGCATCTTCACCGGTACTGTATTTTCACCGGGCTCCTCGTTGAGACAGTCCCCCAGTCGTTACGCCTTTCGTGCGCTTCGGAACTTACCCGAAAAGGAATTGCGCTACTTTAACACGGTTATAGTTACCGCGGACATTGACGAGGGCTTGAGACCCAGAGCCGTACCGCTGCCGATGTTGCCAATCGCTCGGCGGCATGGCACGCGCGGGACAATGTCCCATGGGTACCATGTTCCGAAACGCCGGACAATATCGGCAACGGAACGACAAGAATCTTTGACCTTCTCGCATTGGTCAGGCGTCACCCCCTATACATCCTCTTGCGAGTTAGCAGGGAGCTGTGTTTTTGGTAAACAGTCGCCAGGGGTACTTTTGTTGCAGCCACTGCCATTGACAGCGGCAGGCCTTCTCGCGAACTTACGGCCGCTTTTTTGCCGAGTTCCTTAACGAGGACTCACCCGTTCGCCTTGGTGTACTCCACCAACCCACCTGTGTCGGTTTACGGTACGGTTGCACCATCGCTATACTTAGACACTTTTCTTGGAAGCGCGCTCGTGCCGGATTTACGCCGGATTGCTCCGCGTATTTGTGCGGCGCTTGGAGCCGGGCTTGACCCCCATCGGCGGATTTGCCTGCCGATGCTCCTGATGCTACAGACGGAAATCCAATAATCCGCCCGGCCTACTGCGCTCCGTCCTGCCATCGCGCGCGATAATGCAGTGCAGGAATATTAACCTGCTGTCCATCGCCTACGGATGTCTCCATCGGCTTAGGACCGACTAACCCGCAGATGATCATCATTGCTGCGGAAACCTCGGGTTTACGGCGTCAGCGGTTCTCACACTGATTGCGGTTACTTGTGCCAACATTCTCTCTTCGTATTCCTCCACCGCTCCTCACGGATGCGGCTTCACGGGCATACGAATGCTCTTCTACTGCCGTACCGCTCCCGAAATTGCCCGACGTTTCGGAGCACGGCACAGCTGGGACAATGTCCCCGCGAGACAGTGTCTCGCGTGCCGTGCTGTTGAACGAAAGCAACTTCGGGAGCGGTACGACCCGTAATTTCGGTACCATGCTTAGCCCCGATGAATCTTTGGCGCAGTATCTCTAGACGAGTGAGCTGTTACGCACTCTTTAAAGGATGGCTGCTTCTAAGCCAACCTCCTCGCTGTTTGAGAAATACCACCACCTTTTACACTTAGCATGGATTTAGGGACCTTAAGTGACGGTCTGGGCTGTTCCCCTCTTGCACGACGGAGCTTAGCCCCCGCCTGCTGACTCCCGGAATAATAATACGCGCATTCAGAGTTTGGTTGGTCTGCCTGGCTTTCGCCATTACAGACCATCCAGTAGCTTTACCTCGCGCATTATGTGATCCGAGGCTAGCCCGAAAGCTATTTCGAAGAGAACCAGCTATTACCAGGTTCGATTAGCTTTTCACTCCTTACCACAAGTCATCCGAGAGCGTTGCACGACTCACCGGTTCGGGCCTCCCCCCGATGTTACTCGGGGTTCACCCTGCTCATGGCAAGCTCACCTGGCTTCGGGTCTTTTGAATACTGCTTGCCCCGCTCCCGAAATTGCCCGACGTTTCGGAGCATGTCCCTGCCGATATTGCGTATCCGCAACATCGGCACATTGGGACTTTGCCTCAACGTAAAGCAACTTCGGAAGCGGGACCGCGCGCTCGTTCACACTCGGTTTCCCTTTGCCTTCGCGCCGCAAGGCGCTTAGACGAGCAGCATCCAAAAACTCGTTGGCTCATTCTTCAATAGGCACGTCGTCACCCACGGTCTTGCGACCGGAGCTCCGACTCCTTGTAAGCATATGGTTTCAGGTACTATTTCACCGCCCTCACCGGGCTACTTTTCACCTTTCCCTCACGGTACTTGTTCACTATCGGTGTTCGAACGTATTTAGCCTTGACGGACTAGTCCCGCCTGTTTCCTGCCCAGTCGCCGTACGGGGCAGTACTCAAGATTAATGATACGAGCACGAAACCGTTTTCGTGTACGGGGCTATCACCCTCTATGGCCCGCCTTTCCAGGACGGTTCTCCTAACGAAGATTCGTTCGTATTGGCTCGCGTCCCGGCTTGCGCCAGGACATTCATTATCTTACAACCCCAATCACGCCGCTTGATGTAATCGCATGAAGCAATTGGTTTGGGCTGATCCCTTTTCACTCGCCGCTACTAAGGGAATGGTCGTTCCGCCGCCGAAATTGCCTTTGCTCGGCAGCATGGCACTGTTGGGACAATGCCCATAGATACCGTGCTCCGAAACGCCGCGCAACTTCGGGAGCGGGACGGATTGTTTTCTGTTCCTCCGCTTACTGAAATGTTTTACTTCAGCGGGTACGCGCCGTCCCAGTGCCGAAATTGCTACCGGCCTTTTGGCAACCAGTCCCTGCCGACATTGCATTTCTGCAACATCGGCACGGAACGTGGTGTCAAAGACAGGTATCAACATCGGCACCGGGACGGCGGTTTTGCTCAACGCAAAACCGGGTTTCCCCATTCGGACATCCCCGGATCAAAGGTTGCTCGCCACCTCCCCGAGGCGTATCGCCGGCACGCCACGTCCTTCATCGCCGTTCGAACCCTAGGCATCCACCATATGCTCTTATTTCTCACCCAGTATATCAACTTCGACTACCCGCTTCCGATGTTGCCTTTTCGCTCGGCGGCATGGCACATTGGGGACAATGCCCCATGGGACAGTGCTCCGAAACGCCGCGCAACTTCGGTAGCGGGACATTCAATTTTCAAGTTGCCGTCGCTTACCTCCCGTCCGATATCCCACGCTCTGCGGGACACGAGGACGATGGACAAACCTTTCCGCATCCAAAGAAACGAAAACCGCGTAGGTACGCGGCTCGCTTGACGTAACCAAAATAGGGCCACGCGCTATACCATCCCGAGAGCCGCTTTTCCGTTAAAATGTGTATATATCACCATGGGTTAACGACAGTATATAGGAGGATAGGATAGTGTCAAGAGAGTGGCGGGTACTGCTCCCGATGTTGCTTGAAGTTGCTGTGCACGGCACCCTGCGCCGTGTCCCATCAGGACAACAGAATAGGTGCCGTGCTTTTCAACAGCGGACAATTTCGGCAGCGGGACGTTACCTTCTCAACTCACTACGCATGCGCTCCAAAAACGCGCTCGCGGTTTCCTTGCCGCCAAGCCCAAATGCGAGGCCGAATGCGATGGCGAGCGCCGCGACCAGTCCCGTAACCAGCGTTTGCACCAACGCGGTCGCAATACCGAGTTGGGGCAGGATAGCGAAGAAAGCAAATATCCATATTGCCCACCGTGCCGTTACGCCGACCAGCGATCCGCGATATCCCGCCGCTTCCACCGATCCGCGCACGGCTCGCTCTACGACATCGGCAACGAGTGCGGCAATGACGAGGATGAGCGCCGCGACAACGACATTGGGGACATAGAGCAGGATGTCCTTGAGGAAATCGGACACTGCCGTGAGGCCGAGGATATTGACCGATGCCAAAAGAAACGAAATGACTAACGACCACTTCACGAGCCAACCGACAAATGCGCCGGTATTCAGCCTCCATCCTGCGCGCTCTACCGCGTGTCCGATATCGAGCTTATGCAGGAGCGTATCTACGCGCAATGCGCGCACGATCTGTTCAACCGCCTTGCCGAGAGCCACGGCCACCACCCATCCGACGAGAAATACTACGAGTGCGCCAATAAGCAAGGGTATAAAACTTGCGAGCGAAATCCACACCTCTTGCAGGGACGCGACAATGACATCACCCCATGTTTGTAAAATCATATAATGAAAGACGTTTAGAGTATAAAGATGGTTTCGTTCTGCAATCTCCATCGACCGCGAAAGATTGCATTTTCACGCCAAGAATGCTATTTATTATACGCTATACCTATCAGTGATAACAGGTCACTTATCCACATGCTTGCATACACGGATCTGAAAAAAGGTACCGCGTTCATCTGGAATGACAAGCCCTACGAAGTGCTGGAATCCAGCTTTTCGCGCATGCAGCAACGCAAGGCTGTCGTGAGCGCGAAAATCAGGGATCTGACGACCGGCAAGATTCTGGAGACAAGTTTTCAGCCGAGCAATCAATTCCAGGAAGCGGATATAGAAAAGCGTACGCTGAATTTTTTGTATTACCATCGCGGGGAATATGTTTTCTCCAATCCCGCCAATCCTAAGGAGCGTTTTGTTCTGGATGAGGAAGCGGTCGGGCAGAATAAGCAGTGGCTGAAAAAAGAAACGTCGGTGACGGCTTTGTTTTTCGGCGAAAAATTGCTGACATTCACCGTGCCCGTCAAGATGGATTTGAAAGTGACGGAGACGCCGCCGGGCGTGCAGGGCGACCGCGCGCAAGGAGGTACCAAAGCCGCAACACTGGAGACGGGAGCCGTTATTCAAGTGCCGCTTTTCATCAATCAGGACGATATTGTCCGCGTGAACACGGAAACGAGCGAATACGCCGAGCGCATGGAAAAGGCTGGCTAGCTGGTAGGAAAGTGGGCGGTAGGATGTAGATTATGCTCGTTTACCGCCTACATCCTGCAGTCCTACTTCCTAGAACTTGATTGCATCGCCGGGCTGAATAACTTTCTTCTCCGCGGATGTTGCAGGGGCCTCCGCAGTCGGGGGCTTTTTGTCTTCCCCCTTTTTTGACTGTCCGTGCAAGGCGGCTTCAAGGATTTTTCGCAAGTCAGCTATATTGACTTCGGGCGCGGGGCCGGATTGCCTTCGCGGGGCAGACGCGCTCTCTTCGGGGCGCGGCGGGCTTTTGGGCATTTCACGCGGTTTTAATTGTGAGAGCGAAAGGGGCTGTGCCGTTTGGGTCGGGAGACGCACGACGGGGGCCGAACGGATGCTGTGGTTGCCTGGGGGCGTTGGCGGTCGTGTCGGAACACGAAAAGCGGGCCTGCGCGGCTGGGGCGAGTAGGGGCGTGGTGCTGTGGGTGGTGGTCCATGCGTCTGCGGAGCGGTCATTATAGACACCCGCTCCATCCTCCTTGGCATCGCCGCACGCGCAGGCGCGCCGGGCGTGGGCGCGAATTCTATGCCCAAATCGCTCAGCGTATCGCCAAAGCGCTGGCGGCCCAGTTGCGGCATGCGATCAGGCAGAGGAATAAGCGTGCCGTCTTCAATTTTGCGCAGGCACTGGAGGCAGTATGCGGGCCGCTTGCCGTCCGGCTTGAATGGCACCGTGGTCTGCTTGCCGCAATTGGAGCATACGGTTTCAAACATTTTCCCTTTGTCCGGGTCGGATCCCCCTCCCATGCTTCCGCCGCCCCCGCCCGTCGGCGCTCCTTCCTCTCCGCCGCTGCTCCAGCGCATAATCCGCGACTCCACTTCCTCGCGGGGCCGCGAGTACAATACACGGGAGTTTTTTATAATTTCTTCGCGTCCCGCTAAATCAGAGGTATAGTCCATCGGCGGGAGCGTTGCCGCGGAAAACGGGCGCGATGTCAGGCCATTGACCATGATCTTCAGGTAAATGCTGTGGTTTGGGAGATTGACCAGATCCTGGGGCGTAAATTCCGGATCAAATTCTTTTTCCAAATATTCGGCATCATCCGCGCCTACCCGGAATACCAGCATGCTTCCCACATTGCCGAATATCGCGTCGCGCACTTTGGTGGAGGTGTCCGTCACGAGCTGGCCGATGTATTGATGCGCAACGATGAGGTTGAGGCGGTATTTGCGCGCCTCGGACAGGATGCTTGCAAACGAATCTGTGGCGAAGTTTTGGAACTCGTCCACATACATATAAAAATCCCGCCGGTCCTCCTCGGGAATGCGCACGCGCTCCATGGCAGCGAGTTGAATCTTGGTAATGATCATGGCGCCGAGAAGCGCGGAGTTATCCTCGCCGATCCTGCCCTTGGATACATTGACGAGGAGTATTTTCCCCTCATTCATTATTTGCGGAATGTTGAGCGTCGAGCGGGGCTGGCCCACGATATTGCGAATAAACGATGTATTTAAAAACTGCCCCACTTTATTCTGAATTGGCACGATTGCCTCATTTCTGAACTGATCGCGCCATGTTTCGTATTCGTGTATCCAGAATGAGCGCACCACAGGGTCTTTCACATTGGCGATTATTTTCTCGCGATACTCTTTGTCCACCAATATGCGGGGGATACCGAGAAGCGTCGTTCCCGGCGTATCTAAAAGCGCCAGAATACAGTTCTGGAGGATGTATTCCATGCGCGCAGACCACACATTGGCCCAGATTTTCGTAAAAATGCCGAGCAGGTCGGATACGACGAGGTGCTTATACTTGGTATCAAGTATGTCCAAGACATTGAAGCCAATGGGGTAATCCACATCCACGGGATTGAAGTAGATGATGTCATTCATCCGGTTCTTTGGGATTTGGGCCAGCACTTCTTCCACGAATTCGCCGTGCGGGTCAATGATGCCCACGCCATGTCCCGCTCGAATGTCCTGCAAAGCCATATTTTTCAAGAGAACGGTCTTTCCCACCCCGGTCTTGCCGATCACATACATGTGCTGGCGGCGGTCGTGCTTTTTTATGCCGAAGATCTTGTTTGATCCCCGGAAATTGGTGCGCGCTAAAAAGGTCGTCTTTTGGTCATTGGACACTGCCATGCTATTATTATACCACGAGCGTCAAACTATGCATCATGGGCGCAATGAGGATTTAAAGATGCGAGGCCGATGCGCTCCAAGACGAATAATCTGCACCGGAGAAATGGTCTGCTTACGCATGTGCGCCCTAATATCTGCCGCGAGAGCTTTTTGATCATATCCCAGACAGACACTATCGGGCTGATACCATCTAATGATGCCGTATGTCCCCTGCACTTTGTCGCCGAGCACGACGCGGTCGGCAAGACCGGATGCGCGAATCGCGCGGACACGCGCTTTTTCATTCAAGCGCGGGGTCTTGTTTTTGAGCAAACGCACAGCCGCATCCCGCGCGACCACGACAATGAGCTCTCTGCCGCGTTTTTTCGCAGAAGCCAAAAATGCCCGATGCCCCGCATGAAGCCCATCAAAAACCCCGAACAGCATTACCCGCCGACTTCTTTCGTGCTTTTTATCCATAGCCCCTCTCACCCAACATATGGTATCGCGCTCCCTGCCTACATACTAAACTATCAGACGGCCGTCTCATAGTTTAGTATGTTTGTTTCAATGTGCCGCCACTGCTTACCGCAAAAATCTGCACATATGGCAACAGGGAGTACTCTTTCAGATCTCTCACAAACTCGGCAGGAATGCTCCGTTTTCCTATCCATACGCTCTGCTGAACTTTTTCAAACCCAAGCGAGTGCAGGGCATCGCGTAGCCACTGCCGCTTCCTCCGCTCTTTTTCCGGCACATCAAAAGCAATAATCACGATCGTCTTATTCCCTTCCTGCGTATAGTGAGGCGGGGGTAGCGCGACCGACCCAACGCTTTTCTCTTTTATTCTTGCAAGCCGCCGCGCCCCCGAGGGCGTGATATGCCACAGCGCGCCCTTTCGTTTTTCTCTTTGCGCAATGAATCCGCCACGCTTCAGCTTATTCAAAAGCGCGTGGAATGCTTGCCGCGTGCGATACTGCTGGGCCCAATTTGTCTTAAATCCTTGCACAGGACGACGCGCTCGCTGATATGATGTAGCGCGGTCGGTCGCAAAAATCTCAAAGAGATGCACCGCGACTTCCGCCTGCATCTGTAAAACCTCAAGAATCCTTTCCGTTATCGTACCCATATCCTCGTCATAATACTAAACCATCTGACGGCCGTCAAAAGGTTTAGTGCGGAGTATGCGACATCCCCACTCGTTTATGCGACTTCTGCATTGTAACAGGATTCGCAATAGATGATTTCTTTACGGTCGGAAGCGTAGCTTGTCTCAAATGCGGCGCCGCACGGCGTGTCTCCGTGGGCGTGCTGTGCCTGATTTTGGTAGGTGTTGCCTGTATTTCCCACTCCCGCGCATTGGCATGTGCGGGTATAAAAGCGCGGAGCATTGCGCAGGCGATTTCGCGCCATATGGCGGCAATCATGACAGCGGCGCGGGAGCGGAATCCCCATAGTGCGCAAAAACTCCAATTCCATCTGGATGATGCGGTACGCTTTGCCGCACGACGCGCACACAATGATTTCCTTGATGATCGAGTCCGCCGTATCGCCGATTTTATCGGGCAGGTCTTCGGCTCGCATAGTTACCGTATACGCGCGCGTTTCCGCATCGCGCCATCCATATCCCCGTGCGATCGCTTCCTCTTTCGCCAAAGGGAACAAATCATGCGCAAGCGTCTCATTATATTTAAACGGAGAGAATTCGGGAGGAAAAAACTCGCCGTATCGGTATATATGCCCCATGGCGTCGGTATACGGCAGGGCATTCATATGAGCGATAATTTTTTCGCGTAAAGCGAAATATTCTTCCCGCGTGTATTGCTTGTTGAAGATACAGTATGACTTATTGCGCAGGCCCACACAGCCGAAAAGATTGGATGAGGAGGGGCATTTTGCGCAGTATTCCGCGTCCTGGATTGCCGGCCAGGAGTTAAAAGAAAATTTCACATTACGGCATCCCATCCATATATCCTCGGTCTCGTAGAGAAGCTCGCATTTTTCACCGCAGGTGGATGCGTCATATGCGTCCTGTATGCCCAGCACCGTGTTCTGCCCGTATGCGACGTTTTCCAGCTCAGTGGCATTGAAGCAATATTTGGCATTTTTCGAAAGCGCGATCCATTCGCCGGTGACATTGGTATTATGCCAGCTTAGCATGTACTTGCGCGGATACGATTGCCATATCTCATACGCGCGCTGTTTGGCGGCTTCAAGCGCCTTATGCGAGCCGCCCTGGAGGATGCGCCCAAGTTCGGCAGCGTATCCCTCCGGGGTATACGGCTGATTGAAAATATAGTACTGCTTATTTCGCAGATTTGCGCATCCGAAGCAGTTGCTGCACCCGGTGCAGTCGCGCGAGAGCCATACATCAGCGCACTTCTCGCAGGTGATGGAAAAGAATGTCTTGTAGCAGTCGCGTACTGCCATACCGTCATAGCAGAGTTCGGCATTCGTCGTGCTTGAAACATCAAAACAATTTTTCTGATTTACCACATCCACAAGGTACGCGGAGTCCTCGGCATGGCCGAGATTAAAGCAAAGATAGCAGTTCTTCAGATCAATCGCGTTATTGCAGTAATCGGAATGTACCGCAGTGGAAATATTACGGCTTGGCCACGGAACCGTATAGAAAAGCTCACGGAATTGTTCGAAGAACGGACGCGAAAAGTCATAGTCGCGGCCGTAACTCATGGGATCCCACGCATCGGACCACCAGTAATCTTTGTTGTATATTTTTGCAGAAACCTGCGGAGGAATTTCGGAGAAAATCTCTTGCCCTGTTGCATCATCTTTCCGGCGGAAGAGCAGACGCTCATTGCGAAACATCATGCGCCGTACCATGCGGCACTCGGGGCACCATGTGGGAGGCGGTACTGCCATTTTTTCGTAAAACGCGAAATCGTCCGGCTCGATAGCGAACGGATTTCTGCAATTTTGGCATTTTCTGGTTTCTGCGTTCATGGGCTTTACTATAGAGGTTTAACCTCTATAGTAAAGAAGGGCTTAAATAAGTGGCTCGGGCGGGGCGTCGGGCTGGGGCGCGGATGAGACGGCGGCTAGGGGTGCGGAAAGGGGTATGCCGTCTGCGGGCGATGACGGCTTTCTGAAGAGTACGGCGTCTTGCTCTTCCTTCAGCATATGCTTCACGTCCTCGGCCCGCATAGCGTACTTTTGACGCGATACTTCCCGTATCCTCTGCTTGAATGACTCGTGCGGCGGAGGAAAAATTTTGAGCGTCTCCGCGGAAAACGGATCATACGTTTCGCCGTCAATCGTCTCTTTTATATAAAACTCCTGCATGCCGAGGTTGATCATATCTTTTGCTTTGAAGAGTGGCGTCATCTCTGCCTCCATTTTCGCCGCATCATCGCCGCCTACGCGGAAGATGATGATATTGGCAACATTACCAAGCACGGTGTCCAGCACTTCGGGCAGAAGTTGCGCGGTGTACTGGTGAGCCACCGTCAGATTGATGCCGTATTTGCGCGCCTCGCTGAAGAGATTGACAAAGGAGCCGGTAACGAGGTTATGGAACTCATCGGCGTACAAATAAAAATCATGGCGAGCATCTTCGGGTATTTCCGCTCGCGCCATGCCCGCCTGTTTTATTTTGGTAATGAACATGGAGCCGAAAAAACTGGAGTTCTCCTCGCCGATCTTGCCCTTGGACAGATTGATAAGCAGAATCTTTTTGCTGTTCGTCAGTTCCTCGAAATTGATTTTGTTTTCTTTTTGCGCGAAGATGTTGCGCAGGGCGGGCATGGAAAGAAACTGGCCCAATTTGTTGACCAACGGGATAATGGCATCGGTGTCAAATTTCTCCGACCAGTCGGCAAATTCCACCGCGAAAAAGCGCTTTACCATGTCGTCGGTGATGTACTCAATCACTTTTTGGCGGTACGGGCGGTCGGTCAGCATAGAAATCATGCCGCGCATAGTGGCATCGGGATAATCGAGGAGTGCTAACGTGGTAAAACGGAACACATGCTCAAGCCGCGGCGTCCAATTGGCGCCGAATTGCTTTTCCATGACTTCAATGAGGCCCTGCGCCATCTGGTGCTTGAGTTCGGGCGGCACTTTTTGCAAGGGATTGAAGGATACGGGCCATTCCGCATCAGACGGATCAATGATGATCACGTCGTCTATGCGGTCCTCGGGGATAAAATCCAAAATCGCCTCAATCACATCGCCGTGAGGATCAATAAAGCACAGGCCGTGCCCATATTCAACGTCCTGGCGCACGAGGAGTTCCAGGAGCTTTGACTTCCCTACCCCGGATTTGCCGACAATATACAAATGCCGCCTGCGGTCTTTGCGCTTGATGCCGAAAATGTATTTTTTGGATTCCAAAGGCGCTTCGTAGTTGGTGCGCCCGATAAAGGATACCTCGCGCGGATCCACATGCTGATACACCGGCAATTCCGGCGGCGGCGGTCCGTATTTGGAAATATGGATTCTCCCTTCACGCGCCATGCGGCTATGGTAGCACAAACGTCTCCGCTATGGTATAATTCCGGAACTATCACCACAACCTATTTTTTATGACGGAAATTATTACGGCGTTTTTCGAAATCGTGATCTGGACATTCGTGCCGGCGGAGGCATGCCTCGCGCTCTACCGCATGTATGCCCTGTCCGACGAGGGGGAGAAAAATGAGCACTCACTCTCCATCCGCGCAGGGTTCTGGGGCGGGATCATTCTTTTCCTTATCGTCTTTGTCGCCCAAGTGGGAAGGTTTGTAAGTATAGGATTTCCGGATGCGGGCGTGTACCAGGGATTCAATACATCCCTTGCGCTCGTCGGGGCCATTGTGGTGTTCTCGCTGATGTCCAACAAGCGGGACATGCCGGTAAAGTATCGCGGATGGATGGTGCTGTGCCTCACCGCGCTGGCGCTGTGGACGTTCTTTCACTATCTCTTTATCCATACGGCCAACGAATACATTCTGTCGCTGGCGCTCGGCATTGCACTCGGCCTGTTCGCCCACCGGATGCTGAATCCGACAAAGCGCTTCTTCTGACGACGGGAGAGACCAATAAAAACCCCGATGTCATGTCGGGGTTTTTATTCTATGCCGGGAAGATTTTCGTCTTCTCCGGTTTCTCCATAAATCGGGAGCGTGGCGGGCGGGCCCACGCGCCGTGCGTCTGTGCGCTTGATCAGGGGGCCGGTCAGCACGGCCGCGGTCGGCGGATGAAAGAGAGTCGCCAGCTCGTCAGTGGCGAGCACGACATTCATCATCTTCCACGGCTTGAATCCCCAATGGAAAAGCTTCATTTTGAGCAAGGCCTCCAGGAGCATGTCCGGATACATCGTGCGCGAGCGGTATTTATGATACAGCCACTCCCGCCGATCCGCGGCGCGGTGTTTGGGGAAAATATACGGCGCGTACCAAATTTTTGCGAGCGTCCACGCGTATACGTTGTGCTTGAATTTGTTGAAGGACTCGGTGGATGCCTGATTCATGGCCATGAAGATTGAACGGCGGCCAAAGCTATTATTGAAAATGTCGCGGGGCGACACGTACATATACCGGATGACCGTGTCAAAGGCGGGCTTGCCGACTTTACGGTCAATTGCTTTCATGGCCTCTACCTGCCCAGGACTCGGGATGGAGTACATAGGAAAGCCAGTTTCCGGATCAAGAATCGGCTTTCCATCCGGGCCGCGGACAAAGCGGCCGGTCTCGCGGATTTTGCTGATTTCGTCGTCCCCTTCTTTCTTGAACGCGGTGATAAAGGCGTCTACCTTGGGACGAAACAGGATCTGCATCCACAGATGCTCGCGCGGATCTATGCTGACCAGCGTCTCAAGCAGAGGCCCTATGGTATCCACTTCTTTTTCTTCGGCCGGAGCTTCAAAATCAATGTAGGTCTTGATGGGGTAGACCGGCTCACGATCGAACAAAAGCTCGTTGCCGAACATGCGGTATCCTTTTTCATACAGCTCGCGCGCGGTCGCGGGCAGGCGGTTGATATAATCCTCTTCCACCTCGGTGAATGCTACATCCGGATACATTGCGTAGAAAAGCGACGTGATGTGCTTCTTGCGTACGACGGGGATGAAGAGATAGAAATGCACCTCGCCGCCGAAACTTACGGCCTCAAATGAAAACCATAAGGGTACCTCCCCGTCCCAATAACTTTCTTCGAGGTCGGATGCGGAATTCTTGAGCGCATGGATGCCCACGAACACCTGCTCCATGGCGCGCGGCGTCTGGGTAAACTCGCGCGGAATATGCATCTCCAGCATCGTCCACGGATTGGTAACTTTTTTGTAATATTCCTGTATATAGGTCTGCCACATCTGAAACGCGAACGTAAGCAAAGCCAAAAACACCCACAGCCACCAGGCAGCTAAAAACCAATCAAGGGAGAATTGTACGGGGTACGGGAGAGCAAGCGGATAAAGGAACGGGATGTATGGCACGATAGAAAACGATTATACCAGGGTATATTTTCCGTCGTCGGTGCGGCGGAAGAGATCGCGGTCCTGAAGGTTCAGGAGAATGGTCTGGGGCTTGACCAACCTCTTACTTGCAGCAAGCTGTACGACTTCGTGGCGCGCGAGCGGACGGCTGGATTCTTTGAACAGAGCTACCAATACATCGCGCACGGTTCCCGGCTCATATCCCCACTCACGCAGAGCATAGAGGCCGCGGCCTACGAGCACAAACCGATCGTCTTTAATCAGCTCATTGTGCACGGTTTGCGGATGCGCATTCTTGCGCGTGTGCCATCCCACGCGGTCAATGCCTGTGGCGACATCCCGAAAGTGCATTGGCGTTCCTTTCTTGGCAAGTACGGTGTATGCCTTGTCCCTAATGCCTCGCGGGGAAATTGTCGCCCATGTCACGAGTCCATACTCGCCGTACGGATTCTGGCGGATGAAGCGGGAAGCGCGAAGAAACGATTCGGCGGTTGCAGAATCAATCGCGTCCGATGGGACGCCATCGCCGCTCATAAGCATTTCATAGACGGTTTCCTTGGCGACGGGACGGCTTTTCTCGTCAAGACGTTTGACTACGCGGGCCAGCACGTGTTCGCTTTTTTCCGCGGCTCCGGCATCCAATGTCCAACGCGCATGATACGCGTCGGTCTCGGGGAGAAAAGAAAATCGGGGCGCGGTATGCAGGAGAAAACGAAGATGCGGATGAAAACGGCCGGTGGCAATGGTTTCAAAAAAATGCTGTTCGCTCATGACCGAGCCGTGCGCGGCCAAGGTTATTTCAAGGGGCTGGAAAAAATCGTGATACTCACGGCCGGTTTCCGCCCGGAGCCGCCGCA
>MHQR01000031.1 GCA_001820725.1 Candidatus Sungbacteria bacterium RIFCSPLOWO2_01_FULL_54_21
CAGAATCTAAATGATCACGGGTCGCAAACCCAGCGCCTCCTTCAATGTCGCACGTATATATTCCCGTAATGGCAAACGGCTGATCGTCCGTATCGGTCGCAATATAATATTCGACATTCAGAGCACCAGGATGCGCGAGCGCGCGCTGTTCAAAAAATCGCTCCAGCGTTCCTTTCAAATCCTCAAAGTCAACGTCTGTCCATGAATTCTTCACCGCTTCAAGAAGCGGCTCTTTATATTCTTCCGTAAGCGCGCGGACGCGAAATGCCGTGCGTTGTTCACGCCCTTCCCGATCCTGCCGCACCAACTCATGTTCAAACAGAGGACTGTCAGGATTCTCCCAATGCGCACGTAGTTCATCCTCGCCTATCTGTCCCCGTGCATATCGTTCATTGCGCGTCAATGCCGTCTCTTCGGCTTCTCTTATTTCTTCATCTCGCTCTTTGGGACGCTCCATATAAGTATGATGAGAAGTTAATTGATCTTCTTCCCGTTATCATAGATGGTGATCTTGCGTTTTCCCAGTTCCGAGAAAAACGGCTCGTGGGACATAATAAATTCCGGAGAGAACAGGCCACGGTCCGCGAGCCGCCCATCAAATATCATTTCCGCGGTAATCGCCGCGGGAAAACCGGTGTCAATATTGCATGTCGCATCTTCCCATCCGGGCAGGGTGCCCGCCACCACATCCATTTCTGCCGTTACGTCCTTGTTGCCCTTTTTGCCAAACACTTTGAGCCAGAGATTTTCTTTTTCGGTGTAGCCCTCCGGCACGGAAATGCGGCGCACGACTTCCGTAGTAAAATCCAACGGCTTGATCAAAGCGCCCTCTATCTGTATCGGCTCTTTGGATGTGAATCCTAAGTCCACGAGCGTGCGCAAGGCATTGTACGAGTGCGACGGAAAACTGGAGAACACGGCGATATTCTGAATGCCCGCGTCCTTGAGGTATTCATAAAACGAATGATGCTCTATATGCTTGGTATAACGCGTCTTCTGCTTGCCGATGGATTTGTAGTAATAGCTCACGGTCGCCTCATCCGGCTGACGATGCCGGAATTCCCCTTCTTCCAACAGTTCCGCCGGCTCCGAGAATTCGTACGCAATCGCGTCCATGGAAAAAGGCGTGACGAAGACGGACTGATTGGAATCCCACGAAAAGCCCACATGTACCGTGTGGATCGTATCAAACCGCGACCGCACATAGCGCAACATCACGTTGGTAATGCCCGGCGTGGAACCCATGCCCGTGATAGCGGTGAGATCTTTTTCCTTGAAGTCCTTGTCCAGTGCCAACTGGGCGTACAGCATGTCTTTTTCCGAGCCCAGATCCACATAGTGCTTGCCCAGCTCCAAAGCCATCTTGGTAACGCCGAGATTGAAGTCGTCCACCGCGCAATTGACAATCACACCCGCGTTGGATTTTTTCACCACGCGCTTCACGCGGTCCATGCGCTTGAGGTCAATCAGGGTAAAATCAGCCGACGGGTACTCAATCAGCTTGTCCATCTTATAGTCGTCGTTTGCCGCGAGCAGAACGCTGTGCCCGTCTTCCAACAGCATGCGGGAAACGATACGCCCCTGGATGCCGTTGGCCGCGATGACGACAAAATCCGTAGTCATACGCCCTCTAGTATATCACAGGCCGCCATCGCGCGTCATACTTTTCGCCTTGCGGCCGCCGCGCTTCACCAGGGTGCGCGATTTTGTCTTGAAACTGCGAATTTCTCGCTTCAGTTCTTCTTCCAGCAGATCACACGCAGAGCGCGGGTCCTCGTCGGTCGCTTCCGCGCGGATGAGTTTTTTCCCGATCGTCATATTGACCTCCACGCGATACACCTGCCCCTTACGATGGTGGCGCGTGGTGCGCTCGACCTCTATATCAAAGAGCGGCAGGTCCTCATCCCGACTGCTTGCAAGCAAACGCTCGGCAGGACGCACGATTTTCTGCTCCATATATGCGCGGAACGCGGGCGTGATCGTAAAGTTGCGCTGGCGAATAGTTATTCTCATGGATGTCCGACAATTCCCTTTTTTAATATAACACGCACCTGCCCGCAGAGGTCTCTGTGGGCAGGTTTTGGGGGTCGCCGATAGGGGAGGTTCTATGTACGGGGAGCCGCGGCGAGTTCCGCGGGCTGGCGCCCCTTGAGCGCCGCCGCCTCCAGCGTCTTGCCCGCCGGAACCTCGTTAATCCGCTTGCCGTTTTCGTAGACAAAGAGACGGCGCTTGGCGAGTTCCGTAAAAAACGGCTCCGGCGGCATGACAAACTCGGGAGCAAACATGCCTTTTTCGGGTATTTTACCTTCCAAAATCATCTCCGCCGTGATCGCAACCGGAAATCCCGTATCAATATTGCACGTCGCTTCCTCCCATCCGGGTAGGGTGCCCGCCACCACGTCCATTTCCACTGCCTTGCGCTGTCCGGCTTTTCTCCCGAACACCTTGAGCCACAGATTTTCTTTCTCCGTATAGCCCTCGGGCACCGGAATGCGCCGCAGAACTTCGGTCGTGAAATCCAGGGGTTTGACCGTAGCGCCGTCAATCTGAATCGGTTCTTTGGTCATAAAGCCCAAATCCAGCAGGGTCTTGAGCGCGGTATACGAATGCGGCGGGAAGCTTGAGAACACAGACACATTCTTAATGCCGATATCCTTGAGATACTCGTAATATGTGTGGTGTTCAATGTGCTTGGTGTATTGGGTCTTCTGCTTGCCGATCGCGCGATAATAATAACCAGTCGTGCATTCCGTCGGGTGCCGCTCCACGAATTTTCCGTTCTCAAGCATCTTTGCCTTGTCGGAAAATTCGTACGCGATCGCATCAATGGAAAACGGCGTTACGAAAGCGGGCTGATTACTGTTCCATGAAAATCCCACGTGTACGGTTTCAATGGTATCAAACTTAGGCCGCACATAGCGCAACATCACGTTGGTAATGCCCGGCGTGGAACCCATGCCCGTGATGCCGATGATGCCCTTATCCCTGAATTCATTGCTAAGATTGAACTGGTCGTATGTCATGGCCTCCTCGCTTCCGAGGTCCACATAGTTCATGCCCAGCTCCAAAGCCATCTTGGTAACGCCGAGATTGAAGTCGTCCACCGAACAGTTAACCACCACGGCCGCCCCGCTCTTTTTCACCACGCGCTTTACGCGGTCCATACGGCGCAGATCAATGAGAGCGAAGTCCGCCTTGGGATGCTCGATCAGTTTTTCCATTCTGTAATCGTCGTTGGCCGCGAGCAAGACGGACCATCCATTTTCCAACAGCGATCGGGAGACGATGCGTCCCTGAATGCCGTTGGCGCCGATGACAACAAAATCGTAACGCATAATGTTTTCTTTTCCGAGCAAAGGAAAAATATTCCTCCGCGCGTCATATTTATTTCGTAAACAAATTTCCTGTTTCAGTTTTCACTTTCATTGCCGCTCTGTCAATTGTGGATAACTTTTTCCGCGCCAAAATAAAATCTTTTCCCGCGCGCGCGGGAAAAGATTTTATTTTTCTGGCACGTTACACTCAAAAGCCTACGCGCTGTATCTCTTCTTTCAGCGCGAGGCCGTATTTTTTCATGACCGCGTCTTTTGCCGCCGCAACCAGCCGCACGACATCATCCGCCGTCGCCGCACTCTTGTTGAGAAAAAAGTTGGCGTGCTTGTCCGAGACCACGGCATCTCCCATGCGCGACCCTTTCATGCCTGCGGCATCAATGAGAAACGACGCAGGGATGCTAGGACGATCGGAAAATTGCGCGAGTTCCGGAAATCGCTCGATCAAGGCATCGCGCTTGATATCTTCCCGCGTCCACGAGATATTTTTAAATATACAGCCGCATGACTTGGTCCCGATGGCTTGCTTGGTCATGCGTTCCGCCGTGATCGCGCGTATGCGTTCCTGTATGGCCGCGGCGTGACCCTTGCGCAAGCGAAGCGTCACGGAAACAATGATCCATTCGGGGTGCCGCTTGAACACGGAATCCCGGTATCCAAAACCGCACGCCATACTGTCAAACATTCGATGTTTAGCAGTATTCCCGACATCCGCAATCTCCACAGATTCAATGACATCTTTCATTGTTCCGCCAAAGCATCCGGCGTTGCCGCGCACCGAGCCGCCGATTGTGCCGGGCACGCCGATGCCCCATTCAAACCCCGCGAGCCCCGCCCGGGCGGCTTCCGTCACCACGCGCGCCATCATCACTCCCGCATCCGCGATCACACGCTCGCCGTCCGCCAGCACACTGCCCCCCGTCATGCGTATGATCATACCCTCATATCCCTTGTCAGCGATCAGCACATTTGACCCCGCACCCAATATAAAAAACGGCGTTTTTTTCTCGGCCGCATATGCCAATGCCTCACGCAAGTCGTCCACATTCTTTGCCTCGGCAAAATACCGTGCCGCCCCGCCGATCTTATATATAGTGTAGGGCGCGAGTCCTATGTTTTCCTTTACCTCGATCATAGTCCCTACAGTATTGCACAAACTCGTGCCTGTGCAATAATATACACGGCGCTGTTTGTTTCTTTCGGTGGCATCAGGGACTGGCACTCACATGAGGACAATCTGGAGTAAAACCTCTCTGGTGCCTCCGAAGGACGGAAATATATCATGGGATGATGGCAGTCGCAAGCGACTTTGGCGCGCGCGTCAGATTTTTACAGCCCGTGGCCGTGATGAGCACCATATCTTCAATGCGAATGCCTCCGACGCGCGGATAATATAATCCCGGCTCCACGGTGACGACGTTTCCCTTTTCCAGTATTTCTGCCTCACTCCCGAGCCGCGGATGTTCATGAATGTCAATGCCCACGCCATGCCCCAAGCCGTGAATAAATCCTTCTGCCCTCTTGCCGTCAATCGTCGTCCGGTATCCCTCGGCTGAAAAATATTCGCGCACTTCATTATATATCCGCCGGCCATCCGCTCCCGGACGGATTTTTTTAATGGCATTCTCCTGGGCCTTGCGCACATGCTCATACATTCTTACATAATCCTTCGCGGGCTTCCCCTTAAACACGGTGCGCGTCATGTCCGCATAGTAATGCGTGGCAAGCGAAGCAGGAAAAATATCAATCACGATGGGTACTCGCGCCGACAAGACGCCCCTGCCGATACAATGTGGGTCTGCGGCCTGCGTGCCAGACGCCACGATAGTACCCATTGCCAGATATCCGTCATGCCATAGCGCATGGTCTATGATCGCGCGCACCATTTCCGACGTTGCGGGCCGATTGCCATGATAGACCCCATGCCTTTTTATGTTGCACGCGCGCAGAAACGTGATTGCCGCAGAAAATGCGCGTTCAGTCGCGCGCTGCGCTTTTTCAATCTCGCGGATCTCTGCGGCGGTCTTTATCGCCCGCTCCGGATACCACGGTTCCTCGGCGATGACGACCGTAAAATTCTTTTCCATACTTTTGGCGACCCCATAGGGAAAACTGCCAGGAACTTTTACGCTCCGGATCCCGCGTGCTTTCAAAAAATCAGTGATCGCGGCGCGCGCGTTGCCTGTGATCCGCACCACATGGTCGACATCCGCTTCCTTTTCCGCCCGTCCCGCTTCCAAGGGAGACGCAAATAAAAATGTTTTGCCCGTGATCTCGACAAGGAATAGGGGGTCGGGTACGCGAAAACCCGTCCGCCACAAGATATCTGCAGAAAAATAGGGCGCTCCCCCGTCCGTAGCGCCATACAGCAGTCGCGCAAGTTTTTTCATAGACAAAGTTGTTTTCCGCAAAGTACAAGACCCCCGAGAAGGGGGCTTTGCACCGGACAAATGGTATACTTGAGCGTAAGCCCAAGAACACTCACATGCGTCAATGATAGCAAACCAGCAAAGAAAAGTCAAACGCGCATTGCCCACCTACCCGATGTTCTTCGCTCCTTCGAGAAAAAACGCCTTTACCTCCTCCCATGCCGTG
>MHQR01000032.1:0-7648 GCA_001820725.1 Candidatus Sungbacteria bacterium RIFCSPLOWO2_01_FULL_54_21
TTCTTCCTCGCGCAGGTTCGTTTCCACGGCCTCAACCGCTTCCGGGAATATTTCAAAGAGCTCTTTGGTGGTCGGCTTCGGTTGCCGGAGCCATGATTGATGAACTTCCGCCAGCCACTCCTGATCAAGGGGGTAACCTGATTCTGCGGTTTGGTTCTCCTCGGGGAGACAAGAAGGAATAGGGAATTGTTCCATGCGCGGTTGCTATTTCTCTTGTCGGACATGGATGAGCAACCGCGCTTACATCCATGGCCAGCAAGAGAGATTAAGTTGTTATGATTTATTAGCTGTCCTTATTATCAGTGGGATCTTTTTCAAAAACGCCGAGGATATCAAATAACTGACTGAATAGTGCTTGTTCAGCTTCCTCGGCGATGCTGTCGTTGAAGTGGAGTTTGATATTGAGTTGCGGCGCGTCTTTGGTCATATATAAGCCCGTGGAAACAAAAATGCCCCCAGTCCTGCGACTGGGGGTTTGAAAAAGAAAAAGACGGCCTCAAACTCCCGCTTGCGCAGGTACTGAGGTCGTCTTTCACGACATTTGGCGGACTCACGTTCCGCTATCATCCCCTAAACGTGGCTTCTCGGCCCCGTGTAGTATCCCTCTGATGGGGACACCTCCAATTCGATGGAGAGGGTTGCGACTGTGATATGCAGCCGTTTTATTTTCTTCAGTATATGCGAAGGATAGTCTGTCCGTCAAGGGCCCCATCCGTGGTCGAGCCTGAACTCATTTATCTCGCCGCACCAACCGCATACAGTATGAACATGCATTCTCCCATAGTCAAGCGCGATACGATACTTTGTGAAGGTTTGCCCATTCGCCCTTACCCTCGCAGCTTTCTTAAACAGCTCAGTATCTTCTGCAAGTTCATTTTCCCCAACAAATCGATAGAGTACCTTTCTGCACCCATGGCACCTTAGGGGAGACGGCAATGGTGATAACAATCGATCCTCGCGCGCGCGATCCTTGCATACATCGCAAAGAATTACATAGCGGGGCTCCATTCCTGAAAATGAATTTTCGCTTGATGCCTTAATACGTTCTTTTCTACAAACCGAGCAAAAAACAACTTCCGCGTACCCAGAAACGGTTTGACAGAAATCTTTTGATTTCTGCCGCCAATCTTTCGCTTCCTTTTCAACTTTCTCTCGCTCTACGGATGAGAACTTTAATTGCTCTTCGCGGCTTAAACCCTCAAGTTTATCTCTGTTTTTCGACCACCATCTACTACCCCAATCGTTCACTATTTGCCAAGCGGCATTTTCTTTCTCCCGAAATTGTCCACTTATACCCGAGAAAATTTGACGAAGTTCTCGTTGTAAATCTCCCAATCTGCTCATTATCGCATAAGCTACCTCTTGTTTAATTTCTTGTTCGCTTGGCTTCACCCCTTTATGTTTTTCTCGTTGATGTAGTATCATCTCGGCATATTGTTTGGCGTGAGGGTCTAACTTATCAAATTCAATAGCGTCTTCTTCGTTTATACTCCTCATACTGCCAGCGTAGCTCCTGTCTCCATACGTCTTTTCATACTCGGCAAGTTCTTTTCCAACAGCGTTTATCTTTTTTGTTATCTCATCGCCAACAAATGGCTTGTTATCCTTTTTTCGCCTCCATTTTTTGAATTGTTCAACGGAGTATTTCAACGCTTTAATATCTTCTCCGTGCAGGTATTTGGTCTTTGGAGCATCCAACTGAGTGCTAAAATCTTTATGCAAGAATTCAAAAATCGGTTCGGATTTCTCTCCTGTTACAACTTCCCAAACTTCAGTTAGTAAATCGTATAGACGATAAATTTCTTGAGCCAGCGAAGCGTCTCCTTTTAACAAATCCTTTTTCCATTCGGGGTGTCTTTTGATGTAGTAACGCCAGTGAGCAAGGGGGTCTATCGCTTCCGCAAAGTATCCAATGTTTCTGCGGAGTATAATCAATCTTTTCTCATCCAACCCATAGGTTTTTAGCAATTTTTTGCCGCCATTTTTTAGCGGTTCAAAATTATACTCAAGTATTGAAGCGTCGCTCCAATATCTTTGTTTTTCTTCCGAGCGCTGGTGGCGAGGTATTGGTTCTAAACTATGCAATAATTGTAAAAAGCTATGCAGATAGTCCGAAACTTTATAGGCGTTGACAACTATGTCGTCATTATCGGCATTTCTCCGTGAACTATTAGCTGAAAAAGCACCGTCGCCGCCCCATCTAATAAATCTTAATTCTTGTTCACCTACCTTAACGCCCTTTGTGTTCAGGTCATCCAAATAACCATCTGCGTTGACGCTGTTTCCTTTTAATTCAGCAAGTATGTAAATCTGGTGGGGACTATAGTAATTGACCAGTCCCTCTTTCTCCGTGCCATCGTCCTGCCTTACTTTTCCCTCAACTTGCAGAATTGGTTTTATCAACTCGTCTTTTTCAGCCGCTCGTAAAAGTCTTTCATTTATTTCCATTCTGCCGCCGGTATAACTGTTAGCAGGGTCGTGGTTGCAGTAATAGATAAATCGACCCTCTGGGAGGAGTTGATCTGTTTTAATTTCTAATCTTCTCAATTTTCGCATACCATTTTGGTTCCGCGGTAACCATCACTTTGTTATAGTCGCAGTGCCAATTCAAAATAAAGCACAGATACTGATGTCGTGCAACGGTACGATTATAAGATGCGGTATGCGGAACCTACAACAGTGTAGCAAGCGCCCCGGTGCCCCTACCGAGGAAATTCGCTACATCCTTAAATTCATTGAACGAATATCGCTTGAAATCATCCTCGAGAACCTTGAGATACTGCCAACGCTGTCCGGTAATCCGGGAGGCGTCCTTGCACCACTCCTTGATCCGCTCGTCTTTTCTCGCAACCTCAAGGTCTTCTAGTCCCTTGGTCTCAACAACGAACATGCCGTCTTTTGTTCTTACCACAAAATCTGGGTAATAATACCTCATACCGCCCTTGTAGCTCAAGTATTCCACCTGAAAGTGCACATACCGGTTGTTTTTTGCATACGCGATCACATCATCGGCTCTATCGAGAAATTGTGCAAACCGCGCCTCATAATTGCTATCACACGCCACGAGATTGAATATCTGCTTCTCGCCATCATATGTCTCGCCAGACCATTCAAAGCCGTTTGCCTGCGACGCCTTGAGATACTCCCCGCCGCTCTCCACACTCTGCTCAACAAGCGTGAGGTTGTTGATCGCATCACTGAAGACCTCATAGACGGCCTGTTGTGCGTCCGGCTCTGATAACTGTTTGAGAATCTGCTGGTCGCCGAGATCGACTTTTTCCCCGAATAGAGTGTCTTGGATATAGTCGCGCATGACGGGATAAAGTGTGGCAAACTGTCCGGTGTTTTTGGTCTGTTGCAGGACGATTTTGGTATAAAAGGAGATGACGCTCTCTGGGTTCTTGGGGTATTCCATTCTGTAGGCGTGTTCATCCACTTTTTCTTTGGTGAGCGCGTCAATGAAGATGATATTTTTGATCTCATCCTCTTTATACTTCTTACGCCTCACAACCCTTTTTTCCAGTTTCTCAATCGTAAGATTGGCAATATTCCTTGATTCGCGGACAATCGCAGGAGTTAACGGCGGTATCGCAATATCAAACTGGTCAACTTTTCGCTCTTCAACATAGATGACTTTATATGCGGGTGGCTCGTCCATTGATCCGGTTTCAAACTCAACCTGCTCTTTCTCCAATTGACGGACAAACTCCTCAAACGCCGGTGTGCCAATGATATCAACCTTCTCTCTCCAGTTAAGGTTGCTCGCATCCATTCTGCGTAGCCCCCGCCCGATAGTCTGCTCCGGCAGGATATTCGCTGTTGCTGTATAAGGACGCAAGCCGACAATGACCGTAACATTTTTTACATCCCAACCCTCGCGTAACATCAGAACAGAGACAATGGCGTGATACGGATTGTCTTTTGAGTCAATTTTGCGCGCTGCCTCGCGCAATTGTTTGAGATATTCAAGATTGCTCTTGCTCTCGGAAATATCACCGCTCCTCGTGACCTTAATATGCAGTTCCAAAATCTTGCCTTTCAATTCCTCATATTGACTCTCCAGATAATCCTGGATCTGTTTTGCGGAAGCGGTATCATCCGCCATCACAAACAACACCGGCTTCCTGTTGCTTTTGGCAAGTGTATCGCGGTATTTCTGCCAGCGAGAAACACCAAGATCAATCCACGGCTTGTATCGCATCGCGGCGTTATCAGTCGCGGTCTCCCGAAAATCTTTCGTTGACTTCTCATCCGGCAGAATCGGTCTTTTTACAATCGCATCCTCTATGGCTTCTGCCAATGAATAATCCACTACTACCTGCGGGAATAGTGTGCCGGTCTGCCGCTTCGGGGTGGCGCTGAAATCAAGATGAGCTGATAAACCGACTCCATTACTCTCCTTGATTTGGTTCTGAAGGTTCACGATGATCTGATACCACGCCAGATTTTCGTCATGGACATGGTGTGCCTCGTCGTTCAAAACCATCAAGTCATTATGCGATAGAATCTGATGGATGAGTTCCTTGCCGGACACCTCTATGGCGCCGCTCGGCTTCTTGCCGATCAGGTCAATAATCGGGTTTTCTTCCCCGCTCTCCTCTTTTTCATAGAGGCGGTGGATGTTGGTCAGGTAGATGTTGCCGTTCGGATTTGCGGTTGCAAACTCGTCCTGTAGCAACACTTTCATGCTCCAATCGTCTATCCAAGAGGGCGGGATAAGCGGATCGTCTTTAAATATCTTGCCGTCGGCAAAATCCTCCTTGAGCCGTTCAAAGACAATGATATTTGGCGCGATCAAGACAAAGTTCTTGGCGAGCGGAGAATTCGACTCATAGAGCTTGTGGAAATATGACCACACTATTACCAAGCTCATTACTTTTGTCTTGCCGGAGCCGGTTGCCATCTTGAAAACATAGCGTGGGCATACTTCCTCTGCGGCCCGCGGATCAATCTTTTGCGCGGTGTCAAACTTACGCCATATGTCAAAAAAGGTTCGTAACGCCTGAACCTCATAAAGAAAAACAAGCGTCTCAACCGCTTCGCGCTGGGCAAAGTAGTATTGAAAATTCTTGTGTTCTTCCTCAAACCAAAAGTTGAGTAGCTTTTTTGTTGTTTCGGATGCTCCCTCATACCCGCGCTTTCGCCAATCAAAAACAGCCTCGCGGAGCGCGTTGACAATGGGAGACGCGGACATGCGCCGTCCGTTTTTTTCTTTGATCTGAAAGGGATTTGGCATATCAGATTCTTGCCTCAATCACCTTTGAGGTGTCGTTGCCGAAGATATCAATGACTTTGACCAGTATGAGATACTTGCCCTTCTTGGAGTACGCATGTACCGGTGTCTGCAATTCCAGTTTCGGATTCTTTTTGGTGCGGAAGGTCTGCCAGTCGTTTTGGAAGATCGGTTCGTCTTCGGCAGATCGCAACCGCTCATAATCCCAGTCCACTGACCAGTAGTCAATATAATCAGACCAGTTTTGTATTTTCTCCCGCAATTCACTTGGGATAAATTCCTCGCTTGGGATGGCGAAGTTTTTGAGCGCAACGCGCACCGCCAAGCCCTTCTTTTCAATGTCTACCTCCACATAATCAAGCTCGAAGAATCTTACATCACCGTCTTCTGCCGCGCGTCTGTCCATGACCTCGCGCGGAATCTGCAGGAGCTTGAGCCGCACACCTTTACTCTTTGCCCACTTAACCGCTTCCTCGTTCACACCCATCTCCCATTCCCAGCCGAGCATATCAAGACGGCTGATGCTGTTTTTCTTGCACTCCTCAACTGCCTCCTTTATCTCATTCATGGTTACCGGCGCGTCCACTGCCCCGATATGCACAAAGGCGTTATCTTTTTTGCCATGCAGATGAGTGAAGCCGCCGATGACCTCTCCGTGGTAGAGCTCGACGATGAACTTCACATAATGAGCGATCTTTTTCTCTTCGCTTGTTTTCCTGCCGCCGTTCACTACGGCGGTCTGCCAATACTGACGCTCATATTTCCCCAAATTCAAAATCTCAAAGGGGTAGTATCCCTTGCTCTCCTCTTTGAGCTTGCGTTGCACTTCCATGAGGCGCTTGCGCGAGGAATGAATGGCAAAACGCCCCAGATCGCTCATAATCCAACGCCTGCCGAGCCGCTCCGCAACTGCTCCGGTTGTGCCGGATCCGCAGAAGAAGTCAGCGATGAGATCACCTTCTTTTGAGGAAGCATTGATGATACGTTCTAATAATGCTTCTGGTTTCTGCGTATCATAACCAAGACGTTCCAGGCCAACTGGATTTATCATTGAAATTTCCCAGTTGTCTGGCATCGGCGTTCCTTTTGACTCCTGTTCTAATAGAACAGATTTCCTTTTGCCCGTTTCGGGGTCAATTACGCTTTGCCAAGCCCGTCCCTTGCCACTCGACTTTTCCGATTTTGGAATATATAAGTTATTGAATGTGTGGGATTCACCCTTGCGATAAAAAAGAAGAATATCGTGATTCCTTGCAAATACATTAGACGCAATATTCCACTTTCTATATGCCCAAATAATTTCATTCAAAAACCTATCTTTGCCAAACACCTCATCTAAAAGAACCTTAACATAATGTCCGATATGCCAGTCTAAATGCACATAAACACTCCCATTTTCGGCAAGCAGTTCTCGCATGAGTAATAACCGCTCATACATCATCTGTAGATAGCTGTCCGTGCCCTTGCCCCATGTATCTCTGTATGCTTTTTCTTCAAGAATTGATGGCTCTTTAGTGATCTCCTCGTCGCCAATTTTGAC
The DNA here is from genome assembly GCA_001820725.1 of Candidatus Sungbacteria bacterium RIFCSPLOWO2_01_FULL_54_21. Taxonomy (GTDB): domain Bacteria; phylum Patescibacteriota; class Minisyncoccia; order Sungbacterales; family HO2-52-23; genus WO2-54-10. The sequence goes on from MHQR01000032.1 coordinate 6,774, forward strand.
CCTCACAGAAAAATCCGCCCCCACATCAAAAGGCGGATCAATATAGATAAGGTTGATTTTACCGGCGTATTCTTTGAGGAGCGATGACATCACGAGCTTGTTATCGCCCCAGATCAGTTTATTACTCCATCCCTCTTTCTTCTGTCCGCTAAAGAGCCGACTGGCGCCGGTGCCCTCTCGCGGCTCATTGATGAGTTCAATCGCCTGAAAGGGGAGGACGATTTTACTCACCGCTCGTTTTGGCGGCAATTCAAGAGATTTCTCAAACTTGCCATCCCAAACAAGCTCCGTGTGGTTGTAGTTTCCATTCCTATTTTGAGGCATACCTGTAGCGGGGTTTTATAATGCCCTCTGGCGGAAAGCACAAAGCCCGCCGCCAGTGATGACCTTTCGGCCACCCATATCCTTTCGGATATGACCCGCTACAGGTGAGCTGACGACGAGCTCTCTATCCTGTAGCGGGATTTTTATGCCATGCCCCACGGCCTGGTGAGGTTTAGGCAATTAAAGATATTTGGTCTACATCATATTCCGCACGCAATAATCCTTGTAATCTCTTATATGTATGACGATACTACTCCTGTTTCTTTTTTGCCAGCGCGAATCGTGTTATCTTTTCAGGTATGAGTGTTAAGAAGGCCACCCTATTCTTGCTGGCAATTTTGATAGCCGTAGGTCTGAATCCAATCGCCATAATACTGGAACGCCCACTTCACCCTCTCCTCTCCCAACCCTATGAATTCGGCACCATCGCCCTTATCGAGGAAACTCTGAAATGGGGCCTATCCCTTGTTCTCTTTTACTTTGACGCGCCTATCACAGTACCTATAGCGGTGGGGGTTGGATTTGGCGGCTGGGAGATGCTTACTTTCGTG
>MHQR01000032.1:7658-22800 GCA_001820725.1 Candidatus Sungbacteria bacterium RIFCSPLOWO2_01_FULL_54_21
TGCACGGAGGAACTCCCGTATTCTTAAGATTGGGCGCATTGAGTTTCCATATCTTTACCGGCTTCGTTTTATGGGGAGCGTTAAGGAAGAGACGGCCTCTATGGATCGGATCCGCTCTCATCATTAATATCTTGCTACACTGGTGGTGGAATCTGCAGGTAATTTTGAAATGATTATTCCAATGTATAATAAGTAAATAATCAACCCTTCACGATTCATTTATGCAAAAAGATCTATTTGATAAATGGGAGCACGGTACGAACATCATAAAGAATATCGGAAGTATCTTAGGCGTTACAATGGTAATCGGTATCATCGTGATCTCTTCTCCCGACATAAAAACGATAGCGACCAAGCTGAGCGAGCTCGTAGGGCTTAAATTGTATAACGAGCTCAATAAACCTGAACGGGTTGCAGGACAAAAAGAAATTCCAGTCACCACTCTTTTGCGTGAAGCGGCTCAATCACTTGTCGTAGAGCGGAATATTCTATGGATTTATGCAGGTGCAACTCGTCGGAAAACAAAGGAACCTTGGCTTGAAACCAATATCAATGTGTCCGCGGTGCCACAGGTTGGAGATTTCATAGAAGTTGTGACTGATGTATTTACACGCGCAAGAGAGCCCCAGAAAATCGATGGGGTATGGTTTAAGGGGGAAATCCAAGGTGCACTACAAAATGGCCAGACGGTTATCGTACGAAGAGTCGTCGAAGTACCTGGCCTCGACAATAATTCTCTTTGGTGGGCGCAGGTAACACAGAGTCAGACCACTCCGTCATCGAACCAATAGGCAGATAGACTCTTTACATGGGCTATGACACCGGAATTTAAGATTGGGTAGTCATCTACAAAACAAAAATCGCCCGCTATGGGTGATTTTTGTTTTGATCCGGTGCTTCCTTTATCTATAACTGCGGCTTCGGCTGTTGTATAAGCTCCTGCCTGTGTTGTACGAGGAATCGGTCGTATAGGAGGGCTGAGACCAATCTGATGAATAATTTCTGCTTGAGCCGTAGTAAGAATTGTTATACCTGCTCCCACCGGTGTACCCGTAGTTGTCGTACTTGAGCGCATTCGGGCTGGAACGCACATAGGGCTGGACATAAGTTCCGTTACTTCGGTAATACCCCTTGACGCTGACATATGCGTCAGCAGGTCGAGCCATTATGAGGAAATTAAGGACAATCAAGCCCACAATCGCAAAAACCGATAGGAGTTTTTTCATATAATTGGATTGTAGGCCACCGCATCTCTTTATGCAAATGGCCCCTTGCAGGATTCAAAGTTTTACTACCATCCTCATCGGCAGTGTCACATTGCGACCATAATCTCCTGTGGTTGCGTCCTCGGCTCTTTTTGTAGTTGGCTGGCTATACCCTCGATAGTATGTTGTTCGTAATCAACTCCCTCCTTCTATCCCTTTCCGAGAGGATGTCTATCCTGAATACGATAGGCGTGTATGCGGTTGTGGGACTGCCGTCAGAAAAAGCACGCCGCGGTGTGCGAGCGTAATTTCGCCCGGGCGCGGGTATGAGCCGCCACCGATGATGGCAGTGTGCGAGGAGGTATGGTGCGGATTGCGGAACGGGCGGCGGGAGAGATAGGGCGTGTGAGCGTCGGAAAGAAGCCCCGCGATGCTGTAGATTTTCGTAACTTCAAAAATTTCTTCTTCCGCGAGCGGCGGCAGGACTGACGGCAGGGCTGAAGCAAGGATGGTCTTGCCCGCGCCCGGCGGGCCTTCGAGGAGTACATGGTGGCCGCCGGCGGCCGCAATTTCCAGCGCGCGTTTTGCCCCCGCCTGTCCTCTGATGTCTTTAAAGTCCACGGCGTAAGGCATGGCGCTGTGTTCAAAAGGCGGCCTGGCAACGGGCGGCAACACGGCTCTGCCTGCGATGTGCTCGCAAATCTCCATGAGCGAACCCGCTTCCCTGACCAGAAGGCCGTCCACGATCGCGGCTTCAGGCCCATTGCCGGACGGGAGGATGAGTTCTGCAAACCCCGCTTTTTTGAGCGCGAGGGCTGCGGCAAGCACGCCGGTTACGCGCCGTAAAGAACCGTCCAGGCCAAGCTCGCCCAAGAACGCGGTCTTGGCCGGGTTGAACGTGATTTGTCCGGAGGCCAATAAAAAGCCCAGCGCGATGGGCAGATCAAACGCGGGCCCTTCTTTTTTGATGTCTGCGGGCGCGAGATTCACGATCACGCGCTGGGATTTTTTGTGCGGAGCCAGCGCCCCGAGATTTTTTATGGCCGCGCTGATGCGCTCGCGCGATTCCTGCACTTCCTTGTCCGCGAGTCCGACAATGGAAAAAAGGTGTAGCCCCGGGGAAATATCCACTTCCACGGAAATAGGCTGGGCATCAAGGCCGACGATCTGTGCGGAGTTGATGGTGACGGACATAACCGTTGCCGAAATTGCCCGTGCTCAGCAACACGGCAGATTATACCCATAACCCTGTGCCGCTCTCTGTCCCAGTGGTGTCATGCGGTTGAGCCGCGCGCAATGTCGGTAGCGGAACACTCCATGTCGTACGCGGCCGCAGGGTTTGCCTGGAGGCGGGCAGGCGGAATGGGTTTATGACAGGTGAGGCACATGCCGTAGGTGTCGGTGCCGATGCGCTCGAGCGCGTGCGTAACTTCTAGCAAGCGGTTTTCCAAGCTCCGTTCGGTTGCGAGCCGCACTTCGTATTCTTCCACCTCGTCCGCTTCCTCGTCCTGTGCCGAATGGGAGCTGGTTTCTACGGCTTCAAACTGCGGATAGGTCGTCTCCCACTCGCCTGGCTTGGCGCCAGGGCGGGCAACGGATTTCAAATCCGTCACCAAGCGTATCTGCTCGTCTTCAAGGGCTTTTTTCAATAACGCGGTTGTTTTCGGGTCCATACGGATATTATAACGCGCTGGGCTGGTTTTTACTATCGCGCGTCAAAGAGGCGGTTGATTACGGTCTCCATGCCCTCTTTTCCCACAGTAAAGACGAAAATGTTGCCCACCGGAAACACGGCATACCCAATGCCAAGGTCGCGTTCCTGGGAAAGTTTGAGGTATCGCCAGTCAAGGTTGCGATACGTACGGTCTTCAAAAGGGGCGATCACCGCTTCCGACCGCTCATCAAAAAACAGCTGGCTCACGCTGGCGAGCAGCGCCGGCTCCCACGAAAGCATGTCGGCAAACGTGCGCTCCGGCTCGCGCGTGCGCACGGCAAGGCCCAATCGGTTACCGGTCTTGCCTGCATAGAGAAACACCATGAGATTTTGGTCCAGGCGTTCGGTCAGAGATGACGGCGGCGTAATGCGCCACATCTCAAAAAAGTCCGCGAGCGTGGCCGGATATTCCTGCGGCCCGTCCTGGAGTATCACGGCAAGGCGCTTGACCGTTCCCTCGCGCTCCGCTTCCTGCCAGGTGTCCTGCATCAAGCGCAAAAATTCAACGCGGTCCTGTTTTTTTACCGTAATAGTACGGCTCGCTTCGGTGGCAAAGAGTCCGGGTCCTGCAGAACGCGGTGCCGCGCGCGGATTCACTGCAGTCGTGCCGGGCGCGAGTAAGGGCCACACGAAATAATACACACCGCCGCCGATTGCGCCGAGGAGCGCTACGCTGATCAAAAACATAGGTATTTTTGATGCCGCAGGGCGGGATGATCGCGCGGAAGGAAGTGGATGTTGGGCCGTGCCGATCATTTGTATCAGAGACGGTTTGGTCGTCTTAAACAACTGCTCCGCATCCGAGCGCATGGTGCGAATAGCCGGTCGCCGCGCGTTCGGAGGCGCTTGCGGCGCTGTATGTTGCTTTTGATCAGGGGGCATAGGTTGTTTTTATAATATCATAACCGTTGTTTTCTTCCATCGGAAAGGAACAAGGGAGGACACACAAAAATGCCCTTTGATGGGGCATTTTTGTGCGCAGACGCGGATGGGAGCGTCAGAATCGTGATCTGCCGTGGCGGGTGCCCCCTGGGGGCCGCCGGTGCGGGCGCGGGAAATCCCCGCCTCCGCTTGCGCGTTCATTCCTACCCCGCTCGATTTCCTCCTCGCTGTACCGTCCGGGCACATCTTTGAGCGAGAGGTTTATTCTCCCCTGCTCGTCAACATTTTTCACGATCGCTTTGGTGGTGTCGCCGATGTTGAGAATGTCGGTAACGCGATCCACATGCCATGGGGCGAGCTCGGATATATGAATGAGGCCGTCCTGGCGCGGTCCGACTTCAACAAATGCGCCGAAATCCAGGAGGCGGGTGACTTTGCCTTCAACGAGATCTCCGGCTTTTAGTTCACGCGTCACCTGTTTTACCAATTCCAATGCAGACGCCATGCCCTCGGCAGTAACCGAAGTGATAAACACGGTGCCGTCGTCCTCAATGTCAATCTGCGCGCCGGTCTTGGCAATGATTTCGTTGATAACTTTACCCCCGGGGCCAATGAGCGCTCCGATCTTCTCCGGATTTATTTTCAGCGTCTCTATTCTCGGCGCCCATGGCGAAAGTTCTGGCCGCGGCTCTGCGATGACGCTCGCCATCACATCAAGAATTTTCATACGCGCTTCGCGCGCCTGCACCAGCGTCTTCATGATCATCTCCGCGGTAACGCCTTTTATCTTCACATCCATTTGGACACCCGTGATGCCATCACGGGTGCCCGCAACTTTGAAATCCATGTCGCCGTGATGGTCTTCCGGTCCCTGGATGTCGGTGAGCACGCGGTAGTCGCCTGCGCTGTTGAGCATAAGACCCATAGCCGCACCCGTGACCGCTTTTTTGATCGGCACGCCCCCGTCCATGAGCGCCAATGTCGCGGCCGTGACCGATGCCATGGATGACGAGCCGTTGGATGACAACACTTCGGATACGATGCGGATAGTGTATGGAAAGGATTCGCGCAAGGGAAGCAGAGGCGCCAACGCTTTGCCTGCGAGCGCTCCGTGTCCGATCTCGCGCCGCCCCGGGCCGCGCATGGGCTTTACCTCGCCGACGGAAAACGGCGGGAAGTTGTAGTGATGCAGGAAATGGCGCTTGGTGCGGATCTCCATACCCTCAATGATTTGTTCGTCGCCTGGAGAGCCGAGCGTTAGCGTAGACAAAACGTGCGTAGAGCCGCGCATAAACAAGCCGGATCCGTGGACGCGCGGAAGTACCGCGACTTGCGCGCTCAATGCGCGGATATCTTCTGGCTTTCTGCCGTCGGGCCGCTCGCCCGCGCCAATGATGCGTTCGTGCACGATCTCATCAATCGCCGCGTCAAAATAAAAATCGGCGGCATTTTTCTGGTACAGTTCGGGGTGCGCTTCTTTTGCGCGGCTATGCCACGCGGCTTTTACCTCGCTAACCGACGCGTGCATGGCCTGCTTGTCTTTCTGATACACTGCGGTCTCGATAGCGGCGTGAAATTCTTTCTTGAGAATTGCAGAAAGCGGCTCTGCCAGCGTCAGCAAAGGCACCGTGCGTTTGGTACGGCCGTGTTTTGTAATAATGCCATCCTGAAACGCGATGAGATCTTTGATCGCCGCAAATCCCGCATCAAGCGCCGCGCCGAAGTCCGCTTCCGTGATTTCGCTGGCGCCCGCTTCAATCATGTTGACGCGGTCTTTCGTGCCGGAGACCATAACATCCATGTCTCCTGCAGAGCGTTCTTCGAACGAGGGATTGAGGATGAGTGCGCCGTCTTTGCGCGCAACGCGCACGCCCGCGATTGGTCCTTGCCAAGGGATGTCGGAAAGGGAAAGCGCGAGCGATGCGCCGAGGAGTGCTGCCACATCAGGGTCGTTTTTCTCATCAATGGAAAGAATACTAGCCACGATTTGCACCTCGTGGCGCTGTCGCATGTCAAAGCGCGGGCGGATGGAGCGGTCAATGGCGCGGGCCGCGAGAACCGCTTCTTCCGTGGGGCGCGTTTCGCGCTTGATAAAGCGCGAGCCCAGGATTTTGCCGGTCGCGTAATATTTCTCCTCGTACTCAACCGTAAGCGGGAAAAAGTCCCCCCCTTCGCGGGGGCTGGGACTCATGACGGCGGTAACGAGCACGGTCGTGTCACCAACGCGCACGAGCACCGAACCGGATGCCTGTTCGGCCCAGTCGTTGATCGTGATTTCGAAGGCCTGTCCTCCGATGATATGTGAATAGATAGGATACGCCACGTGATCTGGCAACGCGTCTCGGAAGAGAAAGAGATGGAGTAGTCGCGAATGTTCTCGATATGCCGCCCGTGCTTGCATATCAAGTATGACTCGTGATTACTCCAGATAATACGCTCTGTTCCTCCTTCGCGCGTCTGCGGGTTTATCAATAATTATTTCATGTGCAAAAGATATTTGCGCGGCTCCATGCCAAGGTCAATGAAATCATCAGCCGCCTCTTTCAATCGCTGTGACGTGGAGCGGCCGAATGCCATAACTTCCGCCTGCTTGCCGTGCGCCTTGAGGTATTCAATGAGCGGGACAAAATCGCCGTCGCCGGTCACCAGTACGATGGAGTCAATCGCGCCCTGCGAAAATTTCACCGCGTCTATGGCCATACCCACATCCCAATCCGCTTTCTTCACGCCGCCGGGAAAAATTTGCAAATCTTTGACCTGCGCTTCAATGCCGCTTTTGGTGAGCGCTTCAAGAAACGGCTTTTCTTCGCCCGATTCCGTGCGGATGACATAGCCCGTGGCGCGCACCAACTCGCGGCCTGCGACGGCCGCTTTCAGCACCTCTTTGAAATTCACCCGCGCATTATACAGATGCTTTGCTGAGTGGTACATGTTCTGCGCGTCGATGAGGACGGCCACCCGCTGTGCTTTGTGCTTGATGATGCTCATGAACGTTTGAGGCCAAGTTTTTTGATAATACTGCCATACTGGCGCGCGTTCTGATCTTTCAGGTACCCAAGCAATTTTTTGCGCTGGGCCACCATGGTCAGCAGGCCGCGGCGGGAATGATTGTCCTTGCGGTGGACCTTGAGGTGGTCGGTGAGGCGGATGATCTCGGCTGACAGAATCGCGATCTGCACGGCCGAAGAGCCGGTATCTTTCTCGTGAGTCCGGATGTTCGCAATCACTTTTTGCTTTTCTTTTGCGGTCAATGCCATATACTCTATGGTATCATGAATCGTGTTTTTCTGCAAATAGGTTGCTTTTTAGCGGGTCTTGGGCTCATAGGAGCTCTCTTTCTGCCCTTTTCGGCTCTTGGCCAGGTCGCGGGCAGTGTCCCCTTCACCTCGCAAGCGCCGCAGGGTAATTGGGGCAGTCCCTGGAAGGACTACTGCGAGGAAGCGTCGGTCGTGATGGCCGCGCACTTCATGTGGCGTATGCCGCTCTCGCCTGAAATCGCCGATTTTGAAATGGGACTCATCCGACAGTTTGAAATCGCGGCGTTCGGGCGCTGGCGCGACACGGGTATTGAAGAAACCGCGGACATTCTGCGGCGGCTGTACGGATTCTCCGGCATCAAGACCACACTCATCGCATCCCCCGAAGACATGAAAAAAGAACTTTCTGCGGGGAAAATAATTATCGCGCCGACGGCCGGACGCTTGCTGAAAAATCCGTACTTCACTCCCCCGGGTCCTCTCTATCACATGGTGGTCATCCGCGGCTTTGATGAAGAAAAACAGGCGTTCATCGTCAACGATCCCGGCACGCGGCGCGGCGAAGGCCTGCGCTATCCTACAGATGTGCTTTTCTACGCTATCCACGATCTGCATGATGGCGACATCTTGCAGGGAGAAAAACGCGTGATGATCGTGGGAAGAAAATAGCAAAAGCAACCATCAGGCCGCTTTAATAATGTATCCGCCCAGTAGGATTCGAACCTACGACCGTTCGCTTAAGAGGCGACTGCTCTGCCAACTGAGCTATGGGCGGTTATTCGTATAGTTCGGCGTGTGTGCCAGCGATGATGAAGCGGATAACGTCCGGAGCGATCTCTCTGAAAACCGCGCGGAGGTCTCCGGTGATGTTGATGCTGCGACACCCTTCATAGGGGTAACTCAAGGTATGATTGTTAAGGATCGGATGAGATCGGTTCTGTTGGAAAATACGAATGCGCTCGTCAGTTCTTTTTTGTTCCGATGGCCGCATTTTCTCGTATCTCTTGTGGAAATCGCGGTGAAAGATAATCTTCATAGCGGCTGGTGAAGGTAAGCGATTGCATCCTCCGCATTGTCAAAAACAGGCGAGATATGTATGCCCTTCTTGAAATCCTCATCCGCCTTCTTGATTAAACGCGCTGTTTTTCTGTTTGGGCGGAGAGGTACGGCAAAATTGACCGATTGTTCCCGGATCATCTGCTTGAGGGAGGCGTTGATGAGCGTGCTTAAAGGGAAGCCGATCGCCTCCGCAAACTTTTTCGCCTCGCGCTTCACCGCCACGTCTGTTTTGATATTGAGCAATGTTTTCATAACCGAAGTATATACGGCGGTTATAAATTGTCAACTGCGCCCACCAGGACTCGAACCTGGAACCTTCTGCTTCGAAGGCAGACGCTCTATCCAATTGAGCTATGGGCGCATGGGAAAGAAAATAGCATATAAATTGAGAAATATCAATCCTTCTGCTACTATTGGGCTGATGGGAAAGCAGATACATGTTCCCAAAGAAGTCGCCGAGATCATCGCGCGGCTCGACAGTGCCGGATATCAGGCATATCCAGTGGGCGGAAGCGTGCGCGACATGCTGTCGGGCGCGCGTCCGAAGGATTGGGACGTAACCACGTCGGCAAAGCCGGAGGAGATAACCTCGCTTTTTCCCGGAAGTTTCTATGAAAATAAATTTCTTACCGTTACGGTCAAAACAGGGTCCGAAGATTCCGCGCTGAAAGAAGTGGAAGTGACGACGTTTCGCGCGGAGGGAAAATATACGGACAAGCGGCATCCGGACGAGGTGCGGTTTGCCGACACGCTGGAAGAAGACCTAGGCAGACGTGATTTTACGATCAATGCCATGGCGCTCAATATCGGCTCACATAAGGCCTCATTCCAGACTAAGTCTGGAATGGATTCCACGGTGATTGATCCTTTTGGTGGACAAGAAGATCTTCAGAGAAAAATCATCCGTGCGGTTGGAGACCCGGCGAAACGCTTCAGCGAGGATGCTTTGCGCATGATGCGCGCGGTGCGGCTGGCAACGGAATTGGAGTTTGTCATAGAAGAAAAAACGCAGGACGCGATCGCTAAACATGCGGGCAATCTACGCGATATCGCCGGAGAGCGCATCCGCGATGAGCTGATCAAGATCGTTGATAACCCGCGCGCAGGCGAAGGCGTTCGTTTGCTCCAAAAAGTCGGCTTACTTAGTTTTATCATCCCCGAACTTGAAGAAGGCATTGGCGCGGAAAATCGGCCGCGCGTGTTTACTATTTGGGAGCACAATCTCAAGGCGTTTGAATACGGCGTACACGCCGGATTCGCGACCGACGTGCGCATTGCCGCCCTGCTCCACGATGTTGCCAAACCCGCGACCAAGGGGCCGGAGAAAAACGGCGAGTGGACGTTTTACGGACACGACGTCGTAGGAGGCAAGATGGCGGCCAAGATTCTGACGCGGCTTCATTTTCCCCGCGATACCGTGGACAAGGTGGCTACGCTCATTCGCTGGCACCTGTTCAAATATGATCCGGATGAGGGCATCACGGATTCTTCGGTCCGCCGTCTCATCCGCCGCGTGGGAGCAGAGCACATGAACGACCTGGTGAAAGTGCGCATCTGCGATCGGATGGGAATGGGCGTGCCCAAAGCGCTCCCCTATCGTCTGCGGCATTTCCAGTTTCGCGTGGAGAAAATACTGCGCGAAGAAGAAGCGCCCACGCCCAAGCAGTTGAAAGTCAACGGCGGAGATGTTATGCAAGTACTAGGTAGTGAGCCGGGACCCACGATCGGCAGGGTGCTTGAGGTCCTGCTCCAAGAGGTCATTGATGATCCGGCCAAGAATAACCGCGAGCAGCTTATGGCTCGCATCGGAGAGTTGGGCCAGATGCCGGATGAAGAGTTGGTGCGTATTGCTGAAGCATCGGAGTCAAAGATCGAAATCTCCGAGGATGAGCGCATATCATCAATCAAAGCGAAGTATCATGTAAAGTAAAAAGAAAACGGGCTGTCGTATAGTGGCAGTACGCGGGGTTCGGGACTCCGTAGCCTGGGTTCAATTCCCAGCAGCCCGAAAGATGACATGGCCGAAGGAAAGAACTTTTACGCCAGGGTATATGATGTCGTGAAAAAAGTGCCGGCGGGCAGGGTTGCTACCTATAGCCAGATCGCAACTATCGTCTCCAGTCCGCGCGCGGCCCGTGCGGTCGGCTGGGCATTGCGGGCACTCCCCCAGGGACACGACGTGCCGTGGCAAAGGGTTATCAATTCACGTGGCATGATTTCAATTCAGAATTTGCGTGCGCCCAAGATGCTCCAGATGAGGATGTTACGCGAGGAAGGCGTGGACGTAATGACCGTAGACGGCAACTATTTCGTAGACCTAGAGAAATATCTCTGGCGTTCGTACAGCCGATAAGGGCCCGTAGTTCAGTGGGCTGATGCCAACTGCTTGGCATCATCGGGCGATTCCGGCTCGCGCTCTGCGCGAGACGAAAAGAATCGCCCCGGGTTTTGCCGAGGAGGCGAAACGCGAACGAGTGCAGCGTTTCGCAACGCGGCATTCGCGCTTCATACGTATTCAATAATTTTGGTGGGCCCGTAGTTCAGTGGTAAAACGCCGCATTCGCATTGCGGAGGCGGGGGTCCGATTCCCCCCGGGTCCACTGGCCCACCAAAATTATTGAGAGACAGTAATCGGGAGTCCGATTCCCCCCGTGTCCACCAAACGTTTGCGTATAAAAATAACTGCAGTGAAGAGAGATATAAAACGAAAGTTGCAGAGTATTCTCAATAAAACCACCTTGGAAGAGCCAGAGGTGGTCTATATCTTATCTTGTATAAGAAAGATACTTGAGGTAGACGATGGTAAGAAGGATTTTAAGATTTTGAATTTCTACTGCAACTGGGCGCTACACCCCGAGATAGAGGATATAAATGCAACTATTATTGAGAGATTTAAAGAACCCGGGCATGGGGCAGTTGCCATTGTCCACCTCTTTCCTGACTTGGACGAAGAAATGAGGAGATTTATGCAGATGTATAATTTCAGCACAAGCATCTTCCAGAATGATGAGACTATCATCCAATTCCACAGAATATTGGGGCAGATATATTCTGATACACCCCTCATCCTTAGAAAAGTCACGAAGAAAAAAATAACATTCAGAGTCGAGGAAAATTCCGGAAGGAATAGCGCTATGTTAAGTACTATAGTAGAAGAAACTACTTAGATAGATTTGTTTTCCTTTTAAATAAAAATGCGCTTAGAAAAGCGCATTTTTATTTTTCGATCTCCTGCACTCTCTAGTTCCCCACGACCGTGAGCGATACGGACTGCTCGTAGAAGCCCGGATCGCAGGTGTTGATATCGTCTGCGGGAGGGCGGAGGGGGGCGATCTGTCCGTACGAGTAAAATCCGAAGAGTTCAGTGTTGGGACCGAGAACCGCGCGGAGTGCGGCGATCTCTTCCTCTTTGCGATTGCCGAAGAGGATTTTGCGCGCCACGCAGTCAAAGATAAATGCGACGCGCGGCTCTGCCGAAGTATCGGGGGAAACAGTTTTGGCGGTCTGTTCTGCGGCGGTAAGCGAGGACTCGGGCGTGCCGATCATGAGGCGCATCTCACTGCCTTCAATCACTTCCGCGCCACAGACGATTGAGCCGTCGGGGTTTACGACCAAGGGCACCCGAATCATCCAGTTCTCAATGCCGTGCGTGCGCATACCAAGCGGATACGTGACCGCAGGGAGCGAGAGCGCCTGCTTGAAGTCATTGGCCTGCTCTTCAAAATAATCCTGATAAATGGAAAAGGCGGGCTTGCCGTCAAGTTCAATGAGTGTGGTACCTTTTGCTTTGGTAACGGTGCGCGGCACGCCGATGGGGTGCCAGCCGTGGCCTGCGGCGGACAAAAACGATACCTCGCCGGATACGCCGAAGCCCACGGCGGCATCGTTCAGCACCTCGTTGTTGTAGTACTGGAATGTCTTTTTGAACGCCATGTCGTCCCCTGCCGCGGCGCCAGCGAGGGGGAAGTCCTTGCGCATGCCCTGGAGCACGCCGCGCACCAGCTCGGTGCCGTTGCCGGACAGCGCGTCTGAAAAGATGAGTCCTCCTTTGAGGTCCGCTCCTCCGGCGGCTTTGAGCGCCTCGGCAAACGCCACGCCTGCCGCGCGCATATTTGCGGAGATATTCTCGGTCTTTACGGGGTAGAAACTGCCGGTATCACTGCCGAGGATGAGGACGGCAATGGAATCTTCTTTGACGCCATCGTTGGAAATGGCGCCTGCCGAGGAACACCCGATCACGGGAACGCCTTTGAGGATGTCGTTGATGCCACGCAACATGTCCGTCTGGCCGTAATGGGATGAGGCAAAGACCACCGCGATCTTGTGTCGCGCCTCTCCGGCTCGGTCTGCCGCGTCCCGTGCGGCTTCCGCTCCCGCTTTATACGAATCCTGTAAAAATGTCCTGACGCCAACGCCTATGCGTAGATGCATATATAAAAGGATGAAATGAGTAAAAAGCGCGTTTCCTCTAATGCTCCTATGCTACTATACTGGGCACTATGACAAAAGCGCTGTTGAATGGATTGATGCTGTCAGCCCTTGCGATTGCGGGCTGGCATTATGCGCCGCCGCAGATGCGGGATTCCTTGCTCGGCTTAGTAGGTATGGCATCGCGGCGCGATACGGCACAGATACGGCGTGTCATCGGGGACGCGGTATTGCCCGAAGATCCTATAACGCGGCGGGCAGTATTGGCCCAGGACATACAGCGCAGTATCCGCGAGCTCCAGAGACGGGCGATCACGGAGACGCGTGGCGCGGATGCGGCGCTTGCCGCGGGTCTCGGCGAAGATCAGGAGCTTGCCGGCAAGACGAGTGCTGAGATTTTGGCAGGAGCGGGCAATGCGGTTGCGGCACTTGAAGGGGCGAATAAAGATACCTCGGTGGGTATGAAAATAACCGAGCGGATTCTAGAGCGAATACTGCCGGGGGCGGCATGCAGAGAATAAAGGATACAAAGACGCCCGCAACGCGGGTGTCTTTGTATTTTGAAACACTATGACACCTTTACTTTCAGTTTCTGTATCACGCCGCGGCGCTTCTTGGGCAGTTTGATTGAGAGAAGCCCGTGCTTGAGCACTGCTTCCGCCATATCATCTTCTATTTCTTCGGGCAGGATGACCGATCGCGAAAACGTTCCCCAGAACAGTTCCTTATAATAATACGAGTCCTCGCGGACATCCTCATGCCGCTCGCGTCTGCCGCGGATGGTAACCGAGTCGTTAGTGATGGAAACGTCCAGGTCTTCGGGCTTTACACCGGCTACTGTGGATTGAATGACAATGGCGTCTCCGTTGTCGTAAATATCTACGGTTAGCTCTCCCTCTTCTTCGGCGGGGGCCGGCTCTTCGGGCATGCTTTCGCGGTTCTCGCTGGCAACGCGCATGTGCATGGGGCGGGAAGGTGTTTTCTCCTCCTGTTCCTCGCTGGCGCGCTTGGCAGTACTCTTGCGCGCGTGAGCGTGAGACGTCGTGCTTTCCGATGGCTCTGACCGGCGGGAGGAAAGGTCCACCGTGTCCGCATCGCTTTGTTTTGATCCCGTAAGTTTTTCGAAAAAAGTGCTCATACGCGTATGATATCATGAAACGAAAAAAGGCAACAGAGTTTTCCCCCTTTTACGGGGAGCTCTTTTTTTTCAAGCGCTCGAAATCGATGAATACCATGACCGTCATCGTGGCAAGCAGGAGGATAATGTACCACGTGCCCTGGGGTAGGGTCTCGCGCAGGAGGATGAGCGCATTGAATACGGCGTGGAGGATTGCGGCAATGATGATACCGAGAAAGATAAAATGCTTGCGATGCGGATGGAACCAGGCGCGGGCCAAAAAGAAGCCCACGATACCCGAAGAGAGCGCGTGCAAAAGGTTGGCGCCCAAAAATCGGTTGGCGGTAACCTCAAGTCCCAGGGGCAGATTGACGTGCAGAAGCGGGAAAATAAAGAGGGCGTTTTCCAGCGCCGCGAAGCCGAGGGCAGATGTCATCATATAGATCATGGCATCTACCGATTCGTCAAAATCCTTGCGCCGCTCGATGAGGAATTTCACCGGCAGATATTTCACATATTCCTCGATGAGCCCGATGACGAGGAATATCATGAACGCATTGCCGATCACGCCTTCATTGAGGGACAGGAGTCCTTCCTGCCCGATGACGAGGATTTCTACGACGATTGCAAGTCCGGCAGACGCCATGCCGCCCAAGAAAGCCATCAGCAGGAGCCGCTTGGGTTCCGGATGCCGGTCTTCGCGCAGATAAAACAACAGCCAAAAAATGGGCGGCAGAAACGTCAGCAGGAGAAATCCGGTATTGGCGCCGATAATGGCGGCGGTCATAAAGGCCAGCGCTCCACGAGGAGCATTTTTTTATGCGCCATGGGCAAATGTTTCCATATCTCCTCCGTGATGAAAGGCATAAATGGATGCAGGAGTTTGATGAGGGTCGCGTGGAATGCCAACAGCAGGGCTTTTGCGGTTTCTTTTTCCGTACTGCCCTCGGCGGCCGCGAGGCGCGGCTTCATGTCTTCAATCACCTTGTCCGCGTAATAGTGCCAGAAAAAGTGATACAGCCGATCTGCGGCATGATGAAACTTGTACTTTTCAATATCGGCAGTCGTATCGCGGGTCAGTTTTTTCAAGCGGGCCAGCATCAGCCGATCGTTTTTAGTATACTTGATTTTCTGTTTTTGCGCAGGCGTTGGGACATGAAGCAAAAGGAACCGCGTGGCGTTCCATATCTTGTTTGCAAAATTGCGGTAGCCGCGGATTTTGTCTTCGGAGATAACGACATCGTTGCCGGGCAGGTTGCCGATGACCAACGCCATGCGAAGCGCATCCGTGCCGTACTGCTCGGCAACGCCCAAGGGGTCTATGACATTGCCTTTCGATTTTGACATCTTCTGCCTGTCTTGATCGCGGACGAGACCGTGGAGATAAATCGTCTTGAAAGGAATCTTGCCGGTGCGCGCGAGTCCCAGCATCACCATCCGCGCCACCCAAAAGAATAAAATGTCCCATCCGGTTTCCATC
>MHQR01000033.1:0-993 GCA_001820725.1 Candidatus Sungbacteria bacterium RIFCSPLOWO2_01_FULL_54_21
ATATGTTATCTTGAAAATATGGTAAAAACAGCAAAACAATTGGAGCGTTATTTTAAGGGGGCGGCCAACCACCGGCGAATTGATATTTTGTTTACGGTCGAAAAAAATGACGGAATTACGGTTGAGGAATTAGCCGAGGCGCTCGATGCCAATTTCAAAACCATTTCCCAGCATACTCGCTCTTTGGTTAATGCGGGCTTGTTGAATAAAAAATACCGCGGCCGCAAAGTTACGCATTCACTCTCTCCTTACGGCAAAGCCTTTCTTAAATTCATGAAAACATTCTAACATTCTGCAGAATGTTAGAATGTTGTAAACTAATCCCATGACCACGATTCTAATTTCCATTATCATTTTTCTTGCTGCGGCGGTTGTAGCGCTGGTTGTTTTCGCGCGCAAAGAAGCGGGAAAACATGGCACGAATACGAAAGAAGAATTTGTCGGCATTTGCGCGTCGGCCATTGAGACGGCGTCGCAAAAAGAAACCCGCAAACAAAAGGCGCTAGACCTGCTCAAGGGGCAGGGTGAATTTTCTAACGCTGAAATCCGCAAGGCGCTGGGCGTATCCAGTCGCACGGCCGTGCGATATTTGGACGAGCTGGAGCGCGAGGGAAAAGTGGAACAGGTTGGCCACATCGGCCACACCGTCACCTATCGCCTCAAATAACATCCTTACAAACTTGAGTTTATAAGGATGTCGTGAATACGCCACCCGGGTGGCGTATTGGAAAAGCGAGGGGCTTGATCCTGACGAATTTGACGAGGACGAGCAAGAAGAACTCGTCGATCTACTTTAACGTGCGATTATCTGCGCGATTCTTGCGGGATTTTGGCTTGAGCGGCGGGCTACAGCAAGGTAACATACCCCCGCTATGAAAAAAACGGATTTCGGGGATATTATCGAGGTGGTTATTATCTTGGCAGTTCTTGTTGCCGGGCTTTTCTACACCGCTTATGGCCTCTTTGATACGAGTTCTGTTTCGGGTTCTCATG
>MHQR01000033.1:1124-14942 GCA_001820725.1 Candidatus Sungbacteria bacterium RIFCSPLOWO2_01_FULL_54_21
ACCCGCTCGGCTTGAGCGGGTCAATGTCTTAACAATCGGCAGAAGTTGGGCAACCCTCCTTCGCTAAAGTTTCGGCGGGCACAGTAATGGTTATGCCGGTTGGTTTGCGTAATATTTCAGTGTTTCCTCGCCCCCACACCTGTTTTTTTGCAAACAGGTGTGGGGGCGAGTTGATAAGGGTGTGCCAATCGTACAATTCCTTAAGAACCCGGTTCCACTGGGTTCGCATTAAGTCCACCACACACCAAAAACTCCCCGTATACAAGGGAGTTTTTGGTGTCACTTTTTATCGTTCATACAACAAGGCCGCCAGGGTGAAGGTCGTCGCTTGGGCGGAGCTTTTGCCCGGGAATGCCTCCATTTTTAGGGTGTCAGCATCCAATAATTGAAAGAGCACGGTGCCCGCGCTTTCTGCGGTATTTTGAGCGGCAACGGCATTGGCATAGTGGAGCCCGTCCCATTTTTGGGTTCCGGCGTAGTAATCAAACTTCACCAGTTCGTACGCGACGATACCTGATTGCGTGGTAACGGATGCAGGATCGGGCGCATTGCCGCGTACGCCGTATGCCTTCGGGTATCCGCCGAAATTGCCGAGCGAGACGCGGATCTGCGAGGGGTCAAGATGATCGGAGACGATACTCATGTTATTCGTCCAGTACTCCTCCCGCGCCGTGCTTCTTCCTTTCAGAAACCAGTTGCCCGCGAGCGTACCCGCGACATCATACCCTATCCTGCCGCCAATAGGGGGTGTCTTTTTCATATTTTTCTTCAAAAGTTCCGTGCGGAGCGGCTCGGCGAGATAGTCAAACGTGTCCACGGTGTACGCGCTGAAAAAATCAATGTGATCCGGGCGCAAGATGTTCTTGTCCCGCGCGTCCGCATTCATAATCTGAAAGTCGAATGAATGACTTCCGATCGTGCCGATGACCTCGCCTTCTTTTATCGGAATCCGCACGGATGCATACGGGTGCTGATCCTCGGGGTTTTTGAAGGTAAAGGACGCGAGCACGCGCTCGGAGAGCGTATCTATATGGATAAGCCGCGTATAAAAGGCGCACGAGTGCTCGAATAACACGAGATAATTGTCGCGGTATTCCTGACTGCGGTATGCGGCCTCCACGGGCTCGCGGAAGAGTTCTATGGCGATGATGTACCCGTCTGCGGGCGCTTTGATCGGATATTTTCGCGGGTTGTCGGTAACGAGTGAGCCGCTGACCGTGCCGATGGGGATGATGTACTGGTGGTCTGTGGGTGTAACGTGCGAGTCCTGCACGCGCCCCATCGGGACGATGAGTTCAATATTTTGCGGGTCAAGAGGAAAGGTATTCAATTTTTTGTACCCTGTGCCTTCACATTGCTGGCCGAATAATCCGACCGCTTGTCTTGCGGGTTGCGGCGTTGTGGGCGGAGGAGACGCCAGAGGCGGCATCGCTTTCTCCTCTTTTTTGGGCAGGCGCGCTGGAACGGCGGGGGACGGTGTCGCGCCCAATTTCACTTCTTCAGCATGATTATCTTTTGAAGAAACCTCCGCAATGGCCATCTTGTCGGACGATTCCTGCGTTTCGTGTATTTCGTTCGGCATCATATTTCTCTTTTGCAGAACAAAAACTACGCCGCCCGCAGTTATTGCCGCGGCAACGGCGATGACGATGAATACAGACAAGAAACCACTTTTATGACCCATACCCCCTACGATAGCAGACCACCGTACAGGTGTACACACACATTGTTGCACCGTGAGAAAGATTTCTTGCAAAAGAGCTGAAAATGTTGTATATTGAAAAGTGAACGAAACCGGCATTTGATGACACGGCGTTATATAAAAAGATAAACAAGAGCCGGACGGATTCGCTTCATGTCGTCATATTTGGAAGAAGAGGACATATCTTCCGCTCCCGCAGATGCGGGATTGGGGGGCATGAAAGATGAAGAGATTCTCGTCGCGGCTCTGGGCGAGCCCGCGATGTTTGAAATGCTCGTGGAACGGTACCAGGAGCCGCTCATGCGCGCGGCCCTGCGGGTCGTCCGCAATCGCGAGGAAGCCGAGGACATCGTGCAGGAGGCCTTTGTAAAGATGTATCGCAATGCCCAGAAATTCCAGAAACTCGACGGCATTGAATTCAAGTCATGGGCGTACAAGGTGACGATCAACACCGCGATCACGCACTATCGCAAACTCAAGCGCGGAGAATTTTCAGTCGAAGACCCGGGCGTATTCCAAGAGCCGGGCGGGGAATTCATGGACACCCGCATTTCCTTTTCCGCCGATGCCAAGCAAGCGGTCGCGCGGGCGCTGGATAAGATGCCCGAACACCTGGGCTCGGTCCTGCGGCGCTACTATTTGGAAGACAAGTCGTACCGCACGGTTGCCGAAGAAGAAAAAATCTCCATCCCAACTCTTAAGATGCGCCTGTTCCGGGCAAAAAAACTTTTTAGAAAGATAAACGACGAATCGACTAACAGCAACAAACCACTATGAATGACATAATGAAAAAAGAGAACATCGGCGACGGGACGCGGGGACAAGGCGCAACGGATGCAGGGAACATGCTACCGAGCGATCGCAACTTCGGCAGCGGTACCCGCTTCCGGGGAGACGTGCTCCGCCGCATCTATCGCGTGTGGCTGGTGCGCAAACTGGCGCCGATTCTCCTCATAGAAATCGCCGTACTCTCGGCGCTTCTCTACGGCCTGGGACGGCTGGTATTTGTCGAGCGCGTGTTTGCCAACGCGCTTACCGTGCTCTTCCGCGAGCCGTCGGGCATCGCTTCGTTTGCTGTATCCGCATTTCTTCACGCGCCCGTCACGGCCAAACTGTTCAGCGTGGCACTCGTCATTCTCCTGGCTCTCCTCATCCGTCTGGTGACACAGGGGATGTTGCGGTTCATCCTTGTCAGGGAAAATTATTTCAGCCGTGCTGATGGGGGTATAAAGCGCACGGTGTAATTTCCGCAATGGAGATTCTCTATTCGGATCAGGACATTATCGTCATCAACAAGCCGCCGGGACTACCCGTCCACTCCGGCGGTTCTGTCTTTGGGCGCACGCTGGTGGATGAGTTGCTGGAGCGTTTTCCGGAGATCGCGGGAGTGGGTGATGAAGGGACGTGGGGACAAGGCACAACGGGAGAGAGTGTCTTGCTTTCAACAAGCCACAACGTCGGCAGCAGGACCGCCCGTCCGGGTATCGTACATCGGCTTGACCGCGAAACGTCGGGCGTCATGGTGGTCGCGCGCCGTCAGGAAAGTTTTGCCGCGCTCAAAGAGATTTTTCAAAAACGCCTGGCGGAGAAGACCTATCTTGCGATCGTGTGCGGTACTCCGAAAGAAAAAGAAGGCACGATCAACTTGCAGATCGGGCGATTCAGCCGCGATCCGACCAAGAGGGGAGTTGTCGCGGGCAGAAACATCATTCGGGGCGCGCGCGATGCTACGACCGGGTATCGGGTAGTAAAAACAGGCGCGGGCATGGCGCTTGTAGAATTGAAACCCAAGACCGGTCGCATGCACCAACTGCGCGTACACATGAAAGCCATCGGCCATCCGGTTGCCTGCGATGTAAAATACGGCGGCAAAGATGTGTGCTGTCCGATCGGAGCGGATGCCGCTTCGCGGCGTCATCTGCTCCATGCCCAGTCCCTTTCTTTCAGCTATCCCGAAGGCCGGAGAAATTCATTTGAAGCCGACCCGCCGCCCGACTTTGCCCTTGCTCTAAAAGCCCTTTTTTGATACACTGTCTGGCATGCAAGGAACGGCAATGGAACGATCAATGTTGCGGACCGACCTGCCCGAGATAAGGCCGGGGGATACGGTGCGCGTCTACCAGAAAGTGAAGGAAGGGGAGAAAGAGCGCGTCGCCCAGTTTGAGGGCGTGGTTTTGGCGCGAAAACATGGCAATGGGATTACGGCAACCGTAACCGTGCGCAAAGTGATTGAGGGTATCGGCGTAGAGCGGGTGTTTCCTCTGCATTTGCCGACGATCACCAAGATTGACGTCCTGCGGCACTCAAAAGTCCGCCGCGCGAAACTCTACTATATCCGCGACAAAGCGGGCCGCGAGGTGCGCAAGCGCATGAAGCAGGTCTGGCGCGAGGCCGCTCCCGCGAAAGAAGCGATTGCCCAAAAAGCGGAAGAAGCGCCGGAAGTTGCGGCGGAATAGATTTTTTCCAAAGGAATTGATACAATATATCCGCGGCCTGCAAGCCGCGGATATTCAGTCCATACAAAATATGCGCGGGTGGCGAAACTGGCAGACGCACTACCTTGAGGTGGTAGCGCCCGCAAGGGCTTGGAGGTTCGAATCCTCTCCCGCGCACACACATACTTACTACATCACTTTCAGATTTTTTTTGATGGACTGCGCCAAGCGCAGTCCATTGGTTTTGAGCCACGCCGCGCGCTTCGCGCGATTGCAGTACGAGGTTGGAGCCGAAGATTTTTCGGAGAGACGATTTTTTGGAGGGGAGGTCGTCCGTTTTTATGATTTCGTCCAGTAATGAAGCGTCTTTTATCCATTCCCGCAGAGGTTGGAGCCAAACAGTAGCGTCCCGTTCCAATCGGGCTATCTGCTCCTCCGCCGATTTCCGCTCGGACATAAGCGTATGCTTCCGTTCAAGGTACGCACTGCGTTCTATGTCCTGCTCAACATAGAGGTCGGTGAGACGGGCGATCCTGCCGTCTATGTCGGCTGTCTTTGTCCGAAGTTCTTGAACGGACGCTGTGGCAATGCGTTTAGTGTCTGCCTCGTCTTTGTCGGCCATAGATCGCATTTCTTTAGCCCAATCCGGCGGTAAGACATAGTGCGAGAGCATATCATTAAGTTGAGCCGTCAGTACCTCCTCGCGGATGTAAGGCGCGGGACAGGGGTCTCTTTTCTTGGTACAGCGATAATAGACATAGCGATGGATGTTTCCGTTCTGCTGATGTTTCGTTATCGTCTCGGCGGTGATGGAACATCCGCACTCTCCGCACCGCATCAGGCGACAAAGAGCGGTCGGCTCTTTCTTTGCTTTTTGAATTCTGCCCCGCAATTTCACGACTTCCTGCACTCTGTCGAAAAGCCGTTTTTCAATAATCGGGGTATGGCGTCCCTCATACATTTCGCCGCTATAACGGACAATGCCGTAGTAGAATGGATTAGTGAGCAGATACTTTACTTTGTCTTTGTGCAGGGGCTTGTCGCCGCTCCACGCTTTGTGGTAGTCCCTGCGCCCCGTCCTCCCATTATCTGGGAGGCCGTGGCTTCGGGGCTTCTCTCTTGTGCGC
This sequence comes from Candidatus Sungbacteria bacterium RIFCSPLOWO2_01_FULL_54_21, assembly GCA_001820725.1. Classification (GTDB taxonomy): domain Bacteria; phylum Patescibacteriota; class Minisyncoccia; order Sungbacterales; family HO2-52-23; genus WO2-54-10. The sequence continues at coordinate 6,389 of MHQR01000033.1, forward strand.
GGCTTCCTGCGATTCCCCTTCGGCCTCCGACCCTTTCTATTCATCTATTCGCGAAAATGAGCTGTGGTGGGGGGGATATGATGAGGAAAATTTATTTTCCGAACCATTTATTTATTTTTTCTTCAATCGCATCCCGCGGGACCGTAAAACGTTCCCGCGATACCCTCACAATGGTTTCTCGTTCGGCTTCGTCTCCGTTTTTCTCAATGGGCGGTAATGTTATCGCAGAAAAAGCGCGAGACATTTTCCCGTCAATCAAAAGACGGAGTGAGATATGATGATTGTCCAAGTGCTCCAAGTCTTCGCTGGTAAATACGGGCTTCATTTCTTCAGCCAATTCTTTGGCATCGTAGCTTCCGGTGCGAAAGGCAATGATAGTGCCCACATTGCCGAATACCGCGTGTTTGATGCTGTCCGGTAACTGATAGAGGTATTGGTGGGCGATGTTCAAATTGAGCCGATATTTCCTTGCTTCCGAGAGTATGGACGGGAAAATGTCGGTGGAGAAGTTTTGAAATTCGTCAATATACAGAGAGTATTGCCCGGCGTATCCATCAAGGCCAAGACGCAGTTGTATAAAATGTGTTCAAGCTGAGGACCCCAAAAGTCCTTCCACAGATGGCGGAATACGGAGATGAGGGATGAGGCGACCAGATGTTTTTCGTCATCGTTCTTGATTTCAAGGATGTTGATGCCTATGGGGCTTTCCTTGTCCGCGGGATTGAGATAGACAACTTCATTACTCCGGCTCTTGGGTATGAAGTTCAAAAGGTCTTCAACCAAATCTCCGTGAGGGTCAATGAGGGCTACGCCGCGTCCGGCTCGTAGGTCTTGAATGACCATATTCTTGATGAGCGTGGACTTGCCGGTTCCGGTTTTCCCGATGACGTAAATATGATGCCTTCTATCCGATGGTTTTATTCCGAACGCGGTGAGGTTTTCTCTGTAAGTTGTTTTTCCAAGAAACTCCAGTTCGTCCACCAAATTATTATATGATAAAAGGGCGTAAGAAACGCCCTTTTATCCGTGTGCCCTAACGTATTCTCTCGTTGTCCATTCCGTCCTCAACCAATCGGGGAATGATTGTTTGAAAGTCGGGAAGCGGCTTTATATTCCCCAAGCCGTCCCGCCCGAAGCACCGACATTAGCTGTGGGCTTGGGGGTAATGAAACTTGGGAGAAGTGTAGGAGAAGACGAGAGAGAATATCAAATAGTCGGAGAATTGGTTTATCAATAGGTTTATCGTCCCTCCCAAAAAGGGCGGCGGGCGGGGGTATAAAAGATTGCGGACGAATCCGTCCGTCCCTGCTCTTCCCGCAGTATTGCGGGGGTGTTTTCAAAAGGCGGTAAGGGTTCGGACACATACCATAGAGAGAAAAATTCCTGAAAAAACTTTACTCGGAGAGAAAAGATTTTTGAGGAAAGCGAGCGCGGGAAAAACCATAGAAAATGACGGCGGAAAATGAAATGTCGCCACAGGCGTGATTTCATAGCAAAGCGGTTTCAGACGGCATTTTCGTAAAGTGGTTTTTTCAAGGGAGTGGTTTTGGGCGGAGGGTTTGAGCGGAGTTGTCGCCTTTAAACGAATGTGATAGGTTGGGGATACATAATTCGTTTAACAAATTCTTATATGGGTGAAAGAAAATGGGTAATGTTAATCATACTGGGCTAACTTTTATTTCTATGAAAAATGTTGGGAATACAGTGGCTGTTACCATAATTCTTATATTACTTTTGTATATTGCCATCAAAACGATTGTGCCATTTTCTGCTGGTTATTTCGGAAGTTCAGGAAACAACGATCTTATTGGGGTTTTGGGCGTACTACTTGCCTTCGTTACCATTGTTGGTGGCGGTGTATATTATGTTATCCGCAAGGCCAACGAAAGTCGGCTTGAGACGATTTCAACATATATAGAAAAACTAGCAAATGATGAGCGGATTGCCTCACTTGCGTCTAGTGAATTGACATCTGCACTTGATTTGTATTTTGTCCACAAATTTACCTATGAAGATGAGGATATCATGAAAAATCTATTCAAAGTTCATAAAGAAAGCGGCTTTATACAACAAAGCATTAAATTTGGGGAAATAGCGCAGAAAAGATTTGATCGGTTAGAGGGGAAAGACAAGTATACAAAACTTCTTTTGAGAATAAAAAATAACCTCGCTATCTTTTTAGCATTTCGCTTTCAGCCCACAGAAGAAGATGCAAAAAAAGCAGACGCATTATGCCAAGAAATAGATCAGTTAATCAAGGAAAACGAGAAAAACGAATCCTTATTCTCTGGACCTTATGTACGCGACGCGTGCTCTCGTGCTATTGCGCTACGCTGGATTCTCTAGAGATGGGCAAAATAAACAGCAGTTGGCGAATCAACAAGTTATTGATGAAAAGCTAGCGAATGATCTTTACAACAGCCTCTTTAAAAAGGATAGGCTTGAGATACCGGAAATTGCTAAAAGAGAAATAAGAGAAAATAGAGAGTTTATCGAGAAAATACTAAAGTTGGCAAAAGACCATCCACAAAGTAAGATTCCAATGTAACCCACAGTATAATTTAAAACCACGACCCTATGGTCGTGGTTTTAAATAGTAGTGTTTCTTATATTTCAACCATGTTTTGATTTTAATTTTGGATGTTGTTAAAAATAGACAAGAGAAATTATGCCCTTACTGCATAAAAATTAACCGACCTTTGATAAATTCATCAATGCCAAAATCGCTTATGGACGCACTCGGGCTTGCGGCCGCATACAACAAAACCGCCCGTGAGGATACCACGGCATTTGAAAAACGGTTGAAAATGTATTGCTTTCTCATGCCAACGATTGATTAACTTGATACTACCATAAAACGAAACAACCGCGCAATAGGCCTCATTCCGGCTTATTTCCTCTCCTTTTCCCCTCCCTCCAACTCTCTGTTTCCTCAACTCTCGTGAGCTTCTCGTATCGCGCCTTGTATTCATCCTCAATTTTGCTTCGCTCCCGCAGATAATCCTTGCCGATTCCGCTTGCGGCAACTTGTCCCGCAAACTCTCGTTCTCCTGTGTTAGCCATCTCGTGAGGCAAGGACAGGTCAAGCGTCCGTATGGCGATAACTCCACCCTCTATCTTGTTCTTGATAACGCAGGTGCGGGGCGGGAGTTCTTGAAGCTGTTGGATATACCACTCCCAGCCGGGCGGCTGTGAATAAATGGGTGCAAGGGATTCTTTAGCGAGGATATTTGAATCATCTCTTGATATGCGGAAGTATGCTTGCAGTCCACAGTTGGAAAGGATGGAAGCGCGGAGCGTGTTAGGAAGCTGGACAAGATTCTGATGAGCCAATGTAAGCGCGAGCCGATACTTTCGTGCTTCGGCAAGCATACTGATAAAGCTCTCGGTGGCGAAGTTTTGAAATTCGTCTATGTAGAGATAAAACTTGTTTCGTTCTGATTCCAATATGTCGGTGCGGGAGAAAGCCGCCGCCTGTATTTTGGCAAGAAGGAGCGATCCCAAGAGATCCGCGCTTCCTTTCTTTTCATCCATTCGTCTTGCGTGCTTCGGCGCAGGGAGCGGAACCGGACGCATCGGCAAATGTGTGGAAGGGATGGTCAGTTTATATATCAATCATTACGGCTCGATGGAACCCGCGCGGGTGCTATGTGAACAGTTGGCAACATCACGCCGACCGGCCTGCTGGCGCTCCGTTGTATCGAGCGCGAGCATGTTTGATTAAGGTGCTAGTGGCGAAAGGGGCATTTCGCCGTCTTTGGTGACGATACTGGGGTGGGGCATGGGGAAAAGCATACGGCCGCCCTTTTCTAGATATGCGCGCTCGCGCTTGAGGATTTCTTCACGGAAAAACCATATCAGGACGAGGAGGGAAGAAGGGTGCAGTTCGCGCATGCGCTCTTCGGAAATGACTTCAATGTCCGTGCCGAGCGTGCGCAGACCCGTTTTTTCCGGATTGCGGTCGCATAAATACGGCACGAGGTCTTTGTCAATGCCGAAATACTGCAAGAGCACGTTGCCCTTGGTGGAGGCGCCCAGGCCAATGGTCATGCCGCCGCGCTCTTTTTCTTTTTTCAGATATCCCACTACGCTCTCTTTGAGGGCGGAAATCTTTTTGCCAAATGCGCGGAATGTCTCGGGGCGATCAAGTCCCATGGTGGTTTCTTCGTCAAGAATACGCTGGACATCGGGCGAAACGGCTTTGCCACTTTCTTTGTGCGTTACGAATACGCGCAAACTGCCGCCATTGACCGGATTGGTGGACGCGTCAATGACTTCAAGATCGTGCATAGCCAGGAGCGTACGGAGGGTCGCGAGGGAGTAATACATAAGATGCTCATGGCAAATATCAAAGAAATTCATGTTTTGCAGGACATCGCGCAGGTATGAGAGTTGGATGCACCAAACGCCGTCGGGGTGCAGGATGTCTTTCACGTCCACCACAAACGTATGCGGGTCATCCAGATCGTAGAACATGGCGATGGACGTAATGGCTTTGAAATGCTTTACGTCTCCGCTTATTTCCTGCGCCGATGCTTTGGTAAAATAATCGGTGCGGATGCGTATGGACGGGTCAATCCCCTCAAACGGGGGAATATTTTTTGCGGGGTCAATGCCAAAGCGTCCCATAGACGTGGGGAAAAAGGTGAGCATCGTGCCGTCGTTGCACCCGATATCCATAACCGCATCGCCTGGCTTGAGCTCTGCGCGCTTCTGCACCTCATCGGCGATTTCTTTGAGCGCCTCGCGCATCATGGGATTGGTGGCCGAGCGGTAAAAATATTCGCGGTACAGCAAATCGCGATCTACGGTCTCGCGCAGTTGCAAAAGGCCGCAGGCGTTGGGATTCTGGGAGCGATCACAGAGCGTCCACGTGAGGGGAAAGCGGCTTTCGGCAAGGGGATTGCCTTTGTTGGTCGCAACGAATGAAGAAGCCAAAAATTGCTCTCCCAGGGAGAGGACATCGGTCAAGTTTTGACTGCCACACAAGCGACAGCGTTCAATGCGTTTATAATTCATGAATGGTTGGGAAGCGGTCGGAAGATTTCTTTTATAATCATACGCAGGAGCGCGAGGCCAGTTTGGAAATTTTTCGCTTTGCGCACGCCCCCGATGCGCTTGGGTTCGTGGGTGGGGATTTCTCCGATGCGCAATCCCGCTTTTGCAAACTGGGCCGATGTCTGGGTCGGGAAGGTCAGGCCGCCCTCATCAATGCGCAACTGCAGAAAACGGTCTTTGCGGTACGCGCGGTAACCGTTCATGGCGTCGGTGAACGACGCGCGGAACAGGATATTGATGAGCGTGGTAAACATCCAGTTCCCCAGGCGCGTTACTGGGGTATCGTCGTCGCTGGCGCCGCCGGCGCAATAGCGGGACGCGATGACCAAATCGTACCCTTCCTTCATTTTTTCAACAAGGCGGGGGATGGTTATGGGATCGCAGTTGCCGTCGCCCATGAATTCCATAATGACGTCTCCGCTCGCTATGGCCATGACTTCGCGCATGCCTTGTCCGTACCCGCGCTTTTTTTGGACAAACACCCGCCATCCATTATCGCGGCACCATTCTATGGTGCCGTCGGTGGAGCCGCCGTCCACCACGATGGTTTCGTCTACCCAATCCTTTTGGATCTTCGGAAGCACTCGGCGCACGGCTTCGGCCTCGTTGAGGGTCAGAATGGCGAGCGTTGTTTTCATACAAACAATAGCCGTATGGTACCACCCCGTCTTTTTCGGAGCAAGTATGATTGTGTAGGGTAAGGGCGTATGATACGATTCGTTCCATGAACGATGGTATACGAAAAATTGCAGATATGCTCGCGTGTCCGCAATGTCGCGGGGCGCTTGCCCAAACGGGAGCTGATTCTTTTTCCTGTATGGCGTGCAGGACGGTGTATCCGGTGACGGACGGCATTCTTGATATGCGCAAGTCCGCAGATCGAGAAAAAGCAGAATCCGTGGGCTGGTCAGCGCACTGGGGCGAGGAGCATCAGGGTACGATGTTTCAGAAATTCTTCAGTTTCTACCGCACACACGTGTTTGCGCGCACCGTGCGCTATTTTCTGCGCCGCTACTTTCCGAAAAAAGGAGTGTTTCTGGAAGCGGGCTCGGGCACGGCAGAGACATCGGTGCTGGTTGATACATACGGCAATGACCGGACGCTGATCGCTTTGGACATCGTGTTTCCGGTGCTGAAAATGTGCCATTCCGTCATGGATGTGCGCGTGTGCGGCGATGGTTTCCGGTTGCCGTTGCGCGATGCCTCCATTGACGGCATCTGGAATCTGGGGGTCATGGAGCACTTTGGGCATGAGCAGATTGACGAGATGATCCGCGAATTCCGCCGCGTGCTGAAACCCAAAGGACGCATCATTCTCTTCTGGCCAGCCAAAAATTCCATTCCGCAGAAAATGCTCAAGCTCGTTGAAAAAGTCATCAATCTCAAAAAACGCGAACACCGGTTCCAATTCCACCCGGACGAAATTTCCCAATTGCAGTCCAATCGCCAGGCCCGCGAGATCATGAAGAAAAATGGGTTTACCCCGTTGTATGTGGACTGGGGCCTACGCAGTTTGATGGCATTCAAGTCGGTGGTGGGGGAGAAAAATCAGACGTAACATGGTGGATCGGATAGCCAGCGTCGTAAAAAAGCATTGGGCGGTGTTTGCCCTCGCCGTTTTGGTAAGCGGCATCTACGGAAGCCATCACTATTTTATTCCCCGCATTTTGGATAATCGGGTGGGGACAGAAACGGGACGGGGCACAACGGGAGATGGTGTCTTGCTTTCAACAAGCCGCAACATCGGCAGCGGGACGTACCATCCGCTCACGTTTGCCGCGCATCCGGATGCCGCATTTTACGGTCTTCGCGCCAACGCGGTGTATTACGGCGAGTGGCGCACGGGAGACGTGAGCGTGCCGGACAATGCGGCAAGTCCCTGGACATTGCCGCCGTTTGGCGCCGTGCTCATCGGCGCCATGGGGCGCGTGTTGGGGTCGCTTGATCGCGCGTTCATCGTCTCCGATCTTCTTTTTCCGCCGCTCATTTTTATCGTGCTCTATTTTCTCGCGTTCGAGCTTACCGGTGCGCGGGCGCTATCGCTCTTTTTCGCGTCATTTTTTATTTTCACTCCCATGGCGCTCCTCGCGTTCCCGCCGATTACGCCGTCGCTCGCGCGTATGCTGATGGAGCGCATCATGCCCGAACCCGCAAGCATCCTGTATTTTTCCCGCCTGGAATATCCCAAGACGACGTTTCTCTTTTATGCGCTTGCAATCTATGGCGTGTTGCGGACACTGCGCAGGGATGAACGCTGGAGCGTATGGCTCGCGGGCATATGCTTTGGCCTGATGTTTTACAACTATCTCTATGACTGGATGTATTTTTTCATCGCGCTGTGTCTCGCGGCAGTTTTTCTCGTGATCACCGGAAGGCGCGCGGCGTGCATGCGCCTTGCCAAGATCGCGGGTATCGGGTTTGCGCTCTCCCTGCCGTATTGGTACAACCTGTTTTTGTTAAGACGCTTGCCGCAGTATCACGAATTGGAGGCGCGCATTGGCATTGAAACAGGACGCGCGTTTCGGTGGGCTTCGGTATGGAAAAGCTATGCGCGGAATATACTGTTTGGTTTGCTTGCCGCAGGAGCTATGCCGCGCCGCCGGCGTACTACCCTGTACTGGATCATCGGATTGCTGACAGCATTTTTGGTTGCGGTAAATCTCCAAGTCATCGTGGGATTCAATCCGCATCCCGATCATTGGTATCGCATTTCATTTTTGCCGGTAGGACTTGCCATGCTCGCGGCAGGGTATTGGGCGGCACGGCGGTATGTGCCAGCTCGCGTCCTCTCGTACGGATCTGCTGTCGCGGCGCTGGGTATTGCCCTCATACTCGGGCGATCACTCGTCTCGCAATACCAATATAGCAACCGCGACGCGCAGTATTATGCGCTGGATCCGGCCTATGCCGCCGCGTACGCGTGGCTTGAGCGCGAAGGAGCCAAAAACGCCACCGTGGCCTCCCTTGATTTTTCGACCAACAACGAATTGGCGCTCCACACGCCGCAAAAGACATTCGTGGTAAATGCCGTGCATACGGGGGTTTCCGATGATGCGGTATGGGACAGATTTATAGCGGCAAGCGCAGTGGGCGGCGTATCTCCTGAACACTTTGCCGAACTCATCCAGACCGATCCTGTGCTTTTTCATCTGACGCACAACGCATACCGCGACCATTCGTTTGACAGCAGTTTCCGATATGACGCGGGTGCGGTTCGCCGTCTGCCCGAAGATGTGCGTGAGCATCTGATCGGACGATATAAAAATATCATGGACACACAGAAAGAAGGCACGCTTATCCTGCCCGATTATCTGCTCATCGGCCCCCGCGAAGAAAAAATAGCGGCTCCAGCGATTGGAAAAACCGTGCGAAAAGTATATGATGCCAATGGCATCAGGATATATAGAGCTGTAGAGCGTAGGTAAGATCGATGTTTTAGGCAGGCACATTTGGCGGATTGATTAGTTGATAATTTGCTAAAAATTCATTAGGAGTT
>MHQR01000034.1:0-17202 GCA_001820725.1 Candidatus Sungbacteria bacterium RIFCSPLOWO2_01_FULL_54_21
CGGTCAGTATGTATAACAACGCGGGCAAGGAATTCGGCAAAGTAGACAAGGACATCGGCCGCATCACCGGCGAGCGCATGGGCGTAGAGCAAGCCATGATCGCGGCCCCCTCGGCAGAGGAATAGGCACATGTGGAACAAGGAGCGGCGGGTACTGGGGACATGCTTTCAACATCCGACAATATCGGCATCGGGACGATCAGTTGCCTTTTTTCCTCCGATTTGATACTCTTTTCCTATGCAACATGCGGTTATAAAGACCGGGGGAAAGCAGTATCTGGTTGCCCCTGGGCAAAAGCTGAAAATAGAGAGGATGGACGCCAAGGAAGGCGGCATGATTTCGTTTGATGAGGTGCTTTTGATCATGGGGGACCATGACACTGTTTCCATCGGCGCACCAATCGTCAAAGACGCCAAAGTGGAAGCAAAAGTCATAAAGCAGGGCAGAGACAAAAAGGTGATCGTCTTCAAATATCGGCCCAAGGCGCGGCACCGCAAAAAACAGGGTCACCGCCAGCACTTCACCGAAGTGGAGATACAAAAGATCATCGCATAGTAAAAACGCCCGCACGGGCGTTTTTATATTGATGCCCATACACAACTTTCGTACGGCCGTACGAAAGTTGTGTATGTAATATGTTCTCCTGATATCGCTACTTCCTGTTGGAAAGAGCGTTTTTGATGGTGATTTCGTCTATATACTCCAGCTCGGAGCCGAGCGAGAGGCCCCGGCCAAGGCGCGTGATCTTCAGAGACGGATGTGTGTCTTTGAGGGGCGACAAAATACGCTCAATATAAAGCGCGGTGGTGTCGCCCTCGGTGGTGGAGTTGGTCGCCAAAATCACCTCGCACGGCTCGCCCCCCACGAGCATGCGCTCCGCTCGTTCGTACAATTCCCGCAAGCGGATCTTTTTCGGCGAATCCATATCAAGCGGCGAGATGACGCCGGAGAGCACGTGATACAGGCCGTGATACGCGCCCGTCTTTTCCATATTAGACATATCCGATTCTTTTTCTACGACCGCAATGAGCGAACGGTCGCGGCGAGCGTCGCGGCAAAACGAGCACAGGCGTTGTCCGCCTTCTTCCTGCTCCATGGTGCGGAAACAAACATCGCACACTGCCACCCGATCCTGCAATTCTTTTAGGGCCGTACGTAATTCTTCCACAAATCCGTGGTTCTCCTTGAAAAGAAAAAACGCGAAACGGGCCGCCTGGCGCGGCCCAATACCCGGAAATTTGGAAAGCAATTCAATAAGTTTTTGTATGGATTCGGGGTACATATCGTTCCGCTGCCGATGTTGCGTGTCGTTGAGTGCACGTTACCATACCCATGGTGCCTTGTCTCCCGTAAACGATTGACCATCGTTTACGCGCCGCCACTATTAAAAACCTCCTAAGTTTTTCTCAAGCGAGCGGAATGTGGCAGACCCTTCGTGGAACGCGAGTTCCACTTTTCCCGTGGGGCCGTTGCGGTGCTTTTCAATCAGGATTTCCGCGACCGCTTTCTGCTCCTGATCCCTGCGGTAAATAAACATGACCACGTCTGCATCCTGCTCAATGCTTCCGCTTTCACGAAGGTCGGATAGTTGGGGCTTTTTGTCGCCGCCGCGTGATTCAATCGCGCGCGAGAGCTGGGACAGGGCAAGCACCGGCACGTTGAGTTCTTTGGCTAAACCTTTGAGCGAACGCGAAATCTCGGAGACCTCTTGCACGCGCGATTCGGTACGACCGTGGCCGCGGACGAGCTGGAGATAATCAATGACGATAAGACCAAGATCATGCTGGGCATGGAGACGGCGCGCCTTGGCACGGAGTTCAATGGGCGTGGGGGAAGCGGAGTCGTCAATAAAAAGATTGGCTTCGGACAAACGCGCCATAGCATTGCGCAGTTCTGTAAAATCGCCCTGTTCTTCGCTTAAGTGGCCCGTGCGTAGACGCCACAGGTCCACTTTTGCTTCGGACGCGAGCAGGCGATCCACCACCTGCTCGCGCGACATTTCCAAACTGAACACGCCCACGGCTTTTTTTTCCTCCAGCGCCACATGCTTAGCAATAGTGAGCGCCAGCGATGTTTTCCCTAAAGATGGCCGCGCGGCAAGAATAATGAGGTCTGATTTTTGCAGGCCGGCCAGACAGTTATCCAAGCCGGAGAATCCCGTAGACACACCGCGCAGGGCGCCGTCGCCCTTGTGCAGGCGTTCAATGCGCTCCCACGCTTCTTCCATTGCGTCTTTCACCGGAAAAAATTCCTGCTTCAGCGAATCCTTGGCAATGCTGAAAATCCTTTGCTCGGCATCATCAATCAATGTTTCCACATCATCCTGTTCGCGGTACCCGAGTTCGGCGATATGACTCGACGCTTCAATCAGATCGCGCAGAAGCCGCTTTTTGCGCACGATGGATGCATAGTGCTCAACATGGCTTGCCGTAGGCACGCTGTTGACCAGCGATGCCAAAAACGCCGACCCGCCGATGTCGTCCAGTTTTCCCTTTTCTTTCAGCCGCGAGCCCACGCTCAACACGTCAATCGGCTCGTGGCGTGCCGTGAGATCCATGATCGCCTCGTACACGTGCCGGTGCACGGGCTTGTAAAAGTCCTGCACGGACAACACATCCACCACGCGGTAGATCGCATCGCGATCAAGCATGAGAGAGCCGAGCACGGAGATCTCCGCCTCCGCGTCCTGCGGCGGCATGCGCACGTTTGCACTGGTTGATTTTTGTACAGCCATCGTGCGTACAGTTTACCTTTTGTGCCGGCATGCCCACAACTTGACAAAGTGTACTATATATAACAAAATTACAAAGGCACCCAAATTTATTCTATCCTGCTTCGGAGGCGCATATGCCCAATTTTGCACTGGCGGAAAGTAACCCACCGTTGTTTGTACTCCTTGCCCTTTTGAGCGGCGCGGCTGTGGGGGGGATTGTATGGACAATAACGGGTATTTGGGTAAGGCACGCAACCCGTCGCTTCAGGGAGGAGCACAAAAAAAGAACAGGCCATTATCCTCGCTATCCGTAGTTTGTTTTTGGGTATTAAAAAGCCGTCGCGGTAACGTGACGGCATTTTTCTTTGCAGGAAGGGGATTATGGCCTCAAAAGGCCACCGAGAATAATGACATAACCAGAGATAAAGAGCGCAATCACGGAAAACGCTACATAATAAATCATCCCGCCTATGGATCCGCGTCCGTACGTTAAGCTTACTTCAAACGGGTTTGCGTCAAGAGGTAGACCCTGCCAACCAAACTGAAGCCCTCTCTGTATACGCATCGCAAGTAAATTCCATCCGCTTGCGGTAATCACCCACCATGCAGTGCATAAAAGCAGCCCAAAGAGCACGCCCAGCGCTGTCTCTGTTTTCGTGCGCATGCCTCCGGACAGGAACGCAAATATTACGGCGTTCCCAACGAGCATGACATTGTAGCGTTGCCAAATGGCTTGCCGTTCCGAGTTGACAATTGCGACATGGGTATTGAAAAGACCAGCAAGCGCAATGTCGGCGTACTGCTCCGTTGCTTGTCCTGCAGTCGGACGCACTTCAATCGAAATGGGTGTAATCTGCGGTTCGGCGTTCTCTGCCATCACTATCCTCCTCTTTGCATCTCCGTGTTTGCCGCGAGAACCAACTGCAGGATATAGCACGATGAAGTATATTTCGCAATGCGACTACGGTACACGCGCTACTTCCGCTCCCTCGGGAGTATCTTTTACCAGATACCCGAGGGCTTTTATTTTTTCCCGCAACCCGTCAGATTTTGCCCAATCCTTTTGCCTGCGCGCTTCCTCGCGTTCCGCGACAATGGACTTCACTTCTGCAGGAATGGGTTCTTTTTTTATATCCCTTAGGCCCAAACCGAGTATAGTATCGAAATCGTAAAGCACGGTGAGGAGGGCTTTGGCGTCGAAATGATCGGGATTTTTGTGATATGCGCTGACAATATCCCATATAACCGCCAGGGCCTTGGGCATATTCAGATCATCAGCCACTGCCGCATCGAATTTCTCCACTATCGAGGTTAAACCTCGATAGTGGAGAATAGTTGCTTTTTTTACATCTTTCAGGGATTGGACAGTGGCGTATAGGCGTTCAAGCGATCGGCTGGCGGCCGCCATGGACTCCCAGGTGAAATTCATCTGCGAGCGGTAATGCGCCGTGAGCACGAGATAGCGAAATGCGAGAGGGGAGAACCCTTCTTCGGCGAGTGTGGCCAGCGTATAAAAATTGCCTGCTGACTTTGCCATCTTGGCCGTATTAATCAGGAGAAATTCCCCATGCATCCAATACCGCGCAAGCGGCTTGCCGTACGCGGCTTCTGACTGCGCGATTTCATTGGTGTGATGCACACTGATGTGGTCCACGCCGCCTGCATGAATATCAAACGGCTGTCCCAGATATTTCGTGGAAATGGCCGAGCACTCAATGTGCCAGCCGGGGAACCCCTCACCCCAGACAGATGGCCAGCGCATGACGTGATCTTTATATTTTCCGATCGTGAAAAACCACAAAGCAAAATCAGCCGGATTTTTCTTCTCCATGTCTTCAACGACATCGCCCCGTGCGGCCGTTTTTTTCTCTTCCAGCTTTTGGCCGGAGAGCGCGCCATAGTCCTTAAACTTTGACACGTCAAAATACATCGCGCTGGATGTCTGGTACGCGTATCCCTTTTTGAAGAGCGCTTCAATTATCTCTATCTGCGCCGCGATTTCCTGCGTGGCGGGCACGAGGTGATCGGCCACTCTGATGTTCAGTTTCTCTATATCCTGCAAAAAAGCATCGGTGTAAAAACGAGCCACGTCCCATACGGTCTTGCCTTCGCGAGCCGCGCCCTTCTCCAGTTTGTCCTCGCCCGTGTCTGCGTCAGAGGTCAGGTGTCCCACATCCGTGATATTCATAACATGCGTGACGGCATATCCCGCGCGTTCCAGCGCTCGGCGTAAGACATCTTCAAAGATATACGTCCGATAATTCCCCGCATGCTGATAGTTATACACCGTGGGCCCGCATGTATAGAGAGCGGCATGCGCTTCTTTGATGGGTTTGAAGATTTCTTTTTTGCGGGTGAGCGTATTGTAGAGCTTCATGGCCATAACGTTTCTTTTATTGCGTACTAAGGGGTGTCCAATCGCGCAGGAAAAATTCTACGGCGACAAAGACGCCATAGAGAGCGAACAAGATCGCGGCTTCGGATCGGGTGAGTGTCCGCTCGGAGCGCAGAAACGACAGCGCGAGGATCCCCGCAAACAGCATAAAGAATCCGGTAAGAATCACGAGGCGAGGATTAAAAGAAAAGGGATGAATCAGCGCCGTGATACCCAGCACCAGCGTGGCATCCGCGACGACCGTGCCCAAAATATCGCCGATCGCCAGCGTGGAGTGCCCCAGCCGCACCGCACGGATAGAAAACAAAAGTTCCGGCAAGGTCGTGCCGAGGGAAACGACGAGAAGTCCGATGAGCGCCGAGTTTAGGCCCGCGTCTCCGGCAATGCGCACCGCATATTCAACGGTGTAGAAGGCCCCCGCCCCCATGCACAGCAAACTTGCGGCAAGAATCGCAACACTCTTGGCAACCGAGAGGCCGTTGAGCGCATGCAGACGTCCGGTTGGCGTGGCACTGCGATACATGAGGATAGAGAAAAAGATGCCGGATCCTACGAGCAAGAGGCCGTCAAGACGCGAGAAGTGGCCGGTAAATCCCAGCGCCAGGGGAATAAGGAGAAAGCCGAGAAAGAGGTGGTCTTTGTCCAGCAGGGAGCGGTTGGCGCGCAACACGTGCGGGGAAAAGATCGCCGCAGCCGCCAGCACGATCGTCAGATCAGCCACGTTGGACCCAAGAAGCGTGCCGAGTGCGAGCGACGGCACGCCCCGCACTGCCGACACCCCCGCAATGATCGCTTCGGGCAAAATGGAAATGCCCGTGATGACGACGAAACTGATGGCCAGTTCCGACAGCCCTATTTGGCGGGAAAACGAAATTGCCGCGCGCACAGCCCACGAAGCGCTCTTGCCCACCACGAAAAGGAGCATAAGGAGAATGAGGATGTTGCCGAGCAAAGAATCCATGGGAGAATTGATACGGATGGTGCTTTGAGTATAGGGTACCATGCATCATTTTTCAATGAATCCGATGGGAAAACGGGGGAGGCGGAAAAACCGGGGATTAGCACTCTTGACATGAGAGTGCTAACAGGAGTATAATATCTATACATGTTGCAGGAGCGGCAAAAATCAATTCTGCACGCCGTGATTCAGGAATACATCCGCACGGCGCATCCTGTCGCTTCCAAGGAACTGGCGCGGGATTCTGATTGGGGATTGAGCCCCGCCACCATTCGAAGTGAATTGCTGGCGCTGGACGAGGAAGGATTTCTCGAACAACCGCACACATCGGCTGGTCGCGTGCCCACGGACAAGGGCTACCGGTATTTCGTAGATCACTTGCCGGCCGATGCGGGACTGACAGACAGCGAGGAGGAATTGCTGCGGGAAGCATTTGCCATCCATCAGGCCGATACCTTCATCCGCGCATTTGCCCAGCGCGTTTCAAAAATTGCGGGCGCGTTTGTCGCCGCAGGTATGAAGCGAGAGCAGGCGCTCTACAAAAGCGGATTTGCCGCTATCCTGGAAGAGCCCGAATTCGCCGACCCGGAACGCGCAAGGGAATTCGGACGACTCGCCGACGTGCTCGACGCCGAGATTCATCGTGTACTGCCCCGCAACAGAGCACAGGGACGCACATGGATTGGCGCGGAAAATCCATGGCGCGAAGCACAGCAATATGCCATAACCTTGGTGCCGTGGGAGCATCCGCGTGGATTCAGGGGCTTTATCAGCATTGTTTCCCCCCGCAGAGCCAATTATCCCAAGCACCAGGCGATTATCAACCTCATCCGTACGACGTATGATGCATAACTCCAGCGATGAAGACATCGAAATTGCTCCGGAGCCCGATACGGACGCGCGCCCGCGCGATGCCGAGGAAAAAATACAGAAACAGAAAAGCGAGATTGACCGTTTGGAAAAAGAACGGCGCGAATATCTGGAAGGATGGCAAAGGGCAAAAGCGGACTTTATCAATTACAAAAAAAATGAGCACAAGCGCGTGGAGGAATTACTCCGGTTTGCCGCCGGCTCGCTGGTAACAGAGCTGCTGGTGGTATTGGATAGTTTTGATCTGGCGCTCGGCGGCGCGGACGATCGGGGCATGCAATTGATCCGCGCCCAGCTCGAAGACATCCTGCGGCGACATGGCCTAGAGCCGGTCAGCGCGGCCCCAGGAGACGCATTCAGCCCCGAACGGCACGAAGCAATCGGCGAAGAGGAGTCCGCCATGCCCGAAGGAACCATCGCCTCCGTTCTTCAAAAAGGATATATGCTGAGCGGCCGCCTCATCCGCCCCGCACGCGTAAAAATTTCAAAAGGGAAGAGTGACGGCTAAAAGAAAAAGCCCGTCCTTGGCAGAGCGCCAAAGACGAGCGATACGCGGCTAGCGAGCGAGACGGACAAATACGAATATTCGGTCGTCTACATCAAAGAACTTTACAACACGTCCTCTTTGTTCTAGATACCAGAGCCACTTCCTGATATCCCAAATACTTATGCCCCCGCCGTCATAATTCACTGTCGCCAATCCTTTATGTATCTTGATCGGATCGTCCCCGTGAGGAGGATCGGGAAGCAGGCGGAACACCGCATCGGGCAGATTATGATAGTCGCGTTCTATGTCCCGCAGGCAAACCGCGCGAGGAGTAGCGCGCCACAGGAGATGCCGTATCGCTTGAAGAAGGGAAGAAAATCGCATAATCTTTTCCTTTACGCATACAGAGAAGGACCGCAATAAAAAAACAATAGAGTGAACAGCAATAATTGTCAATAATCATCTAACATTACTTTATGCCGAAAATATTAGGAATAGATCTCGGAACGACGAACTCTGCTATGGCCGCCATCGAAGGCGGGGAGCCGAGAATCATTGAGAATAAGGAAGGCAGCCGCACCACGCCATCCATGGTTGCGGTGTCCAAGTCCGGTGACCGGCTCGTGGGCCTGCTGGCAAAGCGCCAGGCCGTAACGAACCCAAAAAATACCATATTCTCCGTAAAACGCCTCGTCGGGAGGAAGTTTTCCGATGCCGAGGTCCAGCGCGACCGGGCATGGATTCCCTATGAAATAAAGGAAGGGGCAAACGGCGGCGTGGAAGTGAACGTGGCCGGGAAATGGATGCGGCCGGAAGAGATCTCCGCCATGATCCTGCAAAAATTGAAGCAGGATGCGGAAGAGAAAACCGGAGAAAAAATAACCGAAGCCGTGATCACGGTACCGGCGTACTTCGACGATTCCCAGCGCAAGGCCACGCAGGCCGCCGGAGAAATCGCGGGACTTACGGTGCGGCGCATTTTGAACGAACCGACGGCAGCCGCGCTTGCATATGGATTCAATAAAAAGAAAAACGAGCAGATCGTGGTGTACGATTTTGGCGGCGGCACGTTTGATTTGTCCGTGCTGGAGGTAACCGAAGACACGGTAGAGGTAAAAGCCGTGGGCGGCGACACGCATCTGGGCGGGGATGATTTTGACCAGCGCATCATCCGATGGATTGCGGAAGAATTTCGTAAAGAGCACGGCATTGATCTGTCGCAGGATACGCTGGCGCTCCAGCGCCTGAAAGAAACGGCAGAACGAGTAAAGCACGAACTTTCCACGCGCCTGGAGACAGAAATCAATCTTCCGTTCGTCACGTCCGATGCGTCGGGCCCCAAGCACTTGGACATGCGCATGACCCGCGCCAAGCTGGAAGAATTGGTGCAGGACATGGTGGCGCGCTCAATCGAGATTACGAAAAAGGTCGTGCAGGACGCGGGACTCACCACGAGCGCGATTCACGAAGTCATCCTTGTGGGGGGCCAGACCCGCATGCCCCTCATCATCGAGGAAGTGCGGGCATTGTTCGGCAAAGAGCCGAACCGCACGATTAATCCCGATGAAGTCGTAGCACTCGGCGCGGCCGTGCAGGCAGGCATCTTGCAGGGAGACATCAAGGATGTATTGCTCCTGGACGTGACGCCGCTCTCGCTCGGCATTGAGACATTGGGCGGCGTCATGACACGCGTGATTGAGCACAATACCACGGTGCCGACGGCAAAAACGCAGACCTTTTCCACGGCCGCAGACAACCAGACATCCGTGGAAATCCATGTGCTCCAAGGAGAACGCGAAATGGCGGCTGACAATAAAATGCTCGCGCGGTTCGTCCTCGACGGCATGCCGCCGTCGCCGCGCGGCACGCCGCAAGTGGAGGTGTCTTTTGACATAGACGCCAATGGCGTGCTCTCGGTCTCGGCCAAAGACAAAGCATCAGGCCGCTCGCAGTCCGTCAGAATCGAAGCATCAACGTCTCTCACCAAAGAAGAGATTGAAAAAATGAAACAGGACGCCCAACTGCACGCCGAGGAAGACCGCCTTCGCCACGAGCTCGTCGAGGCACGCAATACAGCCGATGCGTTGGTCTACACCGCGCAAAAAGCCCTTGCAGACAACGGCGACAAAGTGCCTGCGGATGTCCGCGCAGACGTAGAATCAAAAATCAACACGCTGAAAACCGCCAAAGACACCGCAGACAAAGAGGCGCTGGCTCGCATGAGCCAGGAATTGTCCCAGGCAATGCAGAAAATAGGCGCAGGCATGATGCAAGGCGCGTCCAACACAGGTTCTGCCGCCGGAGGCCAGACCGCAGGCGAAAGCCCCTCCCCCAAAGAAGCGGAATTTGAGGAAAAGAAAAAAGAGGAATAAGATAAACTACTTGATCAACCAATAAAACGCCTTATCTAAGGCGTTTTATTGGTGTGGCCTTCAGAGTGCTTGACATGCTATAGTTTTTCTTGTAATTCCAAAGGAATAAAACTTAAACTCGTCGGATCCGGGCGGCAGTCAGCCCCCACACCGGCACGCGAGGATAAATAAGTAAGAGTGCTGACACGTTCTTTCACGGCAGGTAAAGGCCCTGCCGAGGAGTAAACTATGAAGCGCGCGCACGCTTCAACCAACGAGGTATCAAAGGGGTCTCACAAAACAAACCCTTTTTTGTTTTGCTCAATTTTATCAAGGTTACTTTAATACGCTCGAGCGTATTAAAGTAACCTATGGAGAAATCTGTTTGAAGTTCCACTTCAAACAGACGGATGGGGATAGACCCGCTGGGACAGCGGACGGATACGGCCTGTTGACGGCATGCGGGCATTCCTGCTATGATTCCCATAATCCACAATGAAGCACGACAAGACATTTGAGGAGGGGGTGGTGACGGAATCGCTTCCCAATGCCCTCTTTCGCATTCAGCTCACAGAAGGCCGCATCATTCTGGGCCATCTGTCGGGTAAAATGCGCATTCATCATATTAAAGTCCTCCAGGGCGATCGCGTGCGGGTGGAGATGTCCCCGTACGACAATACCAAAGGAAGGATCGTTTTGAGAATGAAATAACTCACGATGAAAGTACAGGCCTCGGTAAAAGTACGGTGCGCAAAGTGCAAAATCGTCCGCCGCGAGCGGCGATTATTCGTCGTATGCAAAAGCAACCCAAAGCATAAGCAAAGACAAGGATGAAAACGAGCTTGTAGGCATTAGCTGGTAGGTGGTAGGAAAGATACCGCGCTACAAGCTACAAGCTACAAACTATGAGAATCGCAGGCGTCAACATTCCGGATAATAAGAAAATCGTCTACGCACTGCCGTACATCTACGGCATCGGCTTGACCGTTTCCAAAAAGATCATCAAGGCCGCCCAAGTGGACGCGGACAAACTTGCCAAGGACTTGAGCGTCCAGGAAGTCGGTCGCCTGCGCGAAATTATAGAGAAGTCATACAAGATCGAGGGAGACCTTCGCCGAGAAGTCGCGGCCAACATCAAGCGCCTGCGGGAACTCAACGCGTATCGGGGATTGCGCCACATGCGCGGCCTGCCGGTGCGCGGCCAGCGCACCAAGACCAATTCCCGCACCCGCCGCGGCAACGTACGCAAGACCATGGGATCGGGCAGGAAGTCCGCAACATCACCGACATAATGAACAACCAACGATGAACATAAAACGATGAAAAGAGTAGATACAATCTTACGTTGTATGTTTGTCGTTTGTCGCTTTTAATATATGGGAAAGAAACGAATCATTTCAAAGGGTGCATCTGCCCCCGAGGGAGAAAGCGAGACCCGCACCAAGTCGTCTGTGGTTGATTCTGGCCGCCGTGTCACGGCAGGCACTGCCCACATCCAAGCAACGTACAACAACACCATCATCACAGTGAGTGATACGGAGGGCAACGTACTCGCATGGTCTTCGTCGGGTTCTGTCGGCTTTTCCGGCACCAAGAAAGCCACGCCGTATGCGGCCGCGCGCGTAGCCGAGATCGTCGCGGACAAAGCCAAGCGAGCCGGACTCATGAGCATAAATGTACGCGTATCGGGCGTGGGTTCGGGGCGCGACTCGGCTGTGCGAGCGCTCGCCAACCATGGGTTGAATATTACCGGCATCAAGGATGTGACGCCACTGCCGCATAACGGCCCGCGGCCCCCAAAAGTACGAAGAGTGTAAGCAGGTTGGGTAAATTAAGCGAATTAAGCTGATGCCTCGAATACTCGAAAAAGTTGAAAGACGACTGGGTGAAAAGCTCTTCTTGAAGGGCGAGCGTTGTCTCGGGCCCAAATGCGCATGCACGCGCCGCGCGTTTCCGCCGGGACCCAAGGGAAGCAAACGGGCCCGCGGCAGAGGGCCGTCCGAATACGGCGAGCTCATGCGCGAAAAGCAGAAAATGCGCTTTTTCTATGGCCTTGACGATGCCGAAGTAAAGCGGTATGTTGATCGTGCATCGCACGAAACAGGCCTGTTTAGCGCAAATTTTCTGCGCATGATCGAGCGGCGCCTAGACGTGATCGTCTGGCGGCTCGGCTTGGCGCCGTCGCGCAGGTCCGCTCGCCAGCTCATTGGCCATGGCCATATCGCCGTAAACGGCCGCGGCGTTTCTGTGCCGTCATATGCCGTGCGCCTGGGAGAAAAGATCGGACTCACCGCGCGGGGGCAGAAAGCCCACCCAATGCCGCAGGGAGCCGAAGCACAGCCGCGCCACGTATCCCTTCCCCGATGGCTTGCGCTTGACGCCGGCCAGGGCGAAGGCACCATTGCTGGCATGCCAGAGCCGGACGAACTGGGTCACAGTTTTGATGTCGTGAAAATTAAAGAATTTTATTCGCGATAACCGCTGCCGGTGTTGCCCATAAACGATTGTCAATCGTTTATGCTCGGCAGCATGTTACATTGATTACCTGATTCATTGTCCCTGATGTGCCCTGCCGTTGAACGGCGCGGCAACATCGGGAGCGAAACCATGAGTATTCCTCTTCCCCAAAAGCCCAACGTCATTCGCGATGAAGGCAATCGCGCCGTCATTGAGATCGAGGGGCTGTATCCCGGCTACGGACACACGATCGGCAACAGCATGCGCCGCATCCTCCTCTCGTCGCTGAAAGGCAGCGCCATTACCCTCGTCAAAATCGAGGGCGTCGGGCATGAATTTTCAACCATCGCAGGCGTGATGGAAGACGTAACCGACCTCACGCTCAATGTGAAGCAGATGCGCTTCCGCCTCCACGAGGACGGGCCGTTTACCATCACGCTGTCAGCGACCGGCGATCAGGAGGTGACCGGCAAGGATTTCAAGATGCCATCGCAGGTGGAACTCGTGAGCCCCGATCTGCACATCGCGACCATCACGGCAAAAAAGACCACATTGCATATCGAGGCAGTCGTGGAATCGGGCCTGGGATATGTACCCGTGGAAGCGCGATCCAAGGAAAAAATGGATGTTGGAAGCATCGCGCTTGACGCGGCGTTTTCTCCTGTGCGCCATGTGAATTACGAGGTGGAGAACATGCGCGTGGGCGACCGCACCGATTACAACCGTCTACTGATCACCATTGAGACCGACGGCTCTCTGGAACCGAAAGAAGCGTTTATGTCTGCCGCCGGCATCCTGACCGAGCAATGTTCCGCCATACGCGAAGGGTTTGCTGTTTCGCTACCGACATTGCCCGACATTTCTGAAGCACACCCCGAGAGTGGGGACGACGAGCAGGAGCCCGACACCAGAGACGAGGAAGTGCTGAAGACGAAACTTGATGACCTCAGGATTTCCAGCCGGACGCTCAATGCTCTGCGCGAGGCAGGCCTCAAAACCGTTGGCGGCCTTGCGCGCAAGCGCACCTCTTCACTCGGCGAGATTGAAGGCATCGGAGGAAAAGGCATTCAGGAGATCAAAAAAGCGCTCGGCAATTTCGGTATTACCTTAAAACCCTAAGCCACGCGCCATGCGCCATCTTAAGCGAGGAAAGAAATTCGGACGGGAACGCGATGCGCGGCGGGCGCTGATGAAAACCATGGCCGCATCATTTTTCATGCACGGCAGAATCGAGACCACGGAAGCCAAGGCGCGCGCTTTACGGCCGTATGTAGAGAAGACGCTGACGCGGGCAAAGGCGCCGACACTGTCTAATCGCCGCCTGCTCATCGCGGCATCATCACCTGCCGCCGCACAGCACGCGATACAGCGCGCAGGAGAAATGGCCGGACGTCCAGGCGGATATACGCGCATTATAAAGGTGGGTGTCCGCAAGAGCGACAGCGCACGGATTGCCATCTTGGAACTGGTGAAATAAAAAACATGGATTACACGATTGATGCGGCAGAAAAAATAGTGGGGCGCCTGGCCACCGAAGTGGCAGACATGCTGCAAGGGAAAAGAGATCCTCGTTTTGATCCTGCGCGTGAGAGCGGTAATCGCGTTACTGTCTACAACACCGACCGCATGCTCACGACCGGCCGCAAAATGGAGCAGAAACTGTACCGCCATCACACCGGATACCCGGGCGGATTGAAAGAGGAGACGCTTGAACGCTTGTACCGGCGCGATTCGCGTCTAGTCCTGCGCCACGCCGTCAACGGCATGTTGCCCAAGAACCGCCTGCGCGCCCGCATGCTAAAAAACCTTACCCTGCTGAAGCAACAGTCATAACCATATGCCGGAAACCGTCAAAAAGCGTCCCGCGCGTAGAGTCGTAAAAGAAGCAAGCGCCGTCGAGGCGGAGCCCATACATGTTTCTGCGCCCATTGCGCAAATCCCGGATAGCGCCGACGCGTCGGATGCGGAAAAAATCGAGGCGGCATCGCGCCGCCCCGAGCGCTATTTCGAGTCAGTCGGACGGCGCAAGACCGCAGTCGCGCGCGTGCGCATGTACACGCGGCCAGGCGCTTTCACCGTCAATACTATACCCTACGGCCAGTACTTCCCTACGTTGGAACTCCAGAAGATCGTAGAAGACGCGTTGAAGAAAATGAAGCTGTGGGAGCGATTCCGCGTATCGGTCTTAGTATCCGGCGGTGGTATCCACGCCCAGTCGGAGGCCGTACGCCACGGCCTTGCGCGCTCGCTCGTCACCTTCAACGCCGATTTCCGCAAGCGCCTCAAGCGCGCCGGTTTTCTCAAGCGCGATCCGCGCATGAAAGAAAGAAAAAAATTCGGCCTGAAAAAAGCCCGCAGAGCGCCGCAGTGGCAGAAGCGATAAATCATGATTCACGATACACATATCACGAGACACGGAATGCTGATGATCGTTTTCTTGAATCGTGATACGTAACTCGTGTCTCGTGTTCTTGATGCAACCTCCTACGAAAGAACTTGTCCTCGCGCTGGCCACGGTAGCAACCGGCTTTTTTGCCTTTTGGCTATGGAAAGAGGCAACGCCTCTTTTCCAATCAGGCGTGCTGAATAACGCGTGGTCGTTTATCTCACCCGTCATCGCGCTCATGTGCGCCGCATCATTCTTTCTTTTGAGCGCCACCTTCATCACCAGACCTGCTCTGCGCTTTGCGACGGCAGGAATCGTGGTCATGCTTCCTTTCTTCCTTGTCGGCGATTGGCAGTCGCTGGCGCTCCCGCCCTCGCATGTCCTCATATTCGTGCCCGTCACGGTGCTTCTGGCGCTTTTTGCCAGCCACCGGATGCACACGGAATACGAGCTGTCGCTCGGCTTTAGCACAACAAAAATCGCCAAAGCCGGACTGCCGATTTTCTTTACGGTCGCAAGCATCCTCGCGTCGTGGTTCTATTTCCAGACCATACGCGTACAGGATACGCAAAAGGCCGCCGCAGTCCTGGTCCCGCGCCCAGTCACCGATCTCATCATCCGCGCGCTCGCCGAACCCCTGAAGCAATCCACCGGCCTGCCGGAAATCCGGCCGGAACTTACGGTGGATGAATTATTCACCCTCGGCATCCGCAGTGAACTGCAGAAAAAAGGCGTGGCGCTGACGCCCCGTACCGAACAGGGAGTTACAGAACTCTTAGCCCATCAACGCGATGCGTTTGCAAAGCAATACGGCATTACGCTGACTGGATCAGAGCGCGTGGGAGACGTCATGCACCGCGCCGTCATTGAGCGGTTGGAGGATGTGCTCGGACCATTTGTCCAGTTCCTCCCCCTCATTTCCGCGCTCGCATTTTTCTTTGCGTTCAAGGCATTTACATTCCCGCTGTATCTGGTGAGCGTCGCCGCAACCGCCCTCTTGATACGCGGTCTGCGGATGGCTACAATAGTAAGAAGCGCGCCCCGCCAGATCACGGTTGAGCGCCTTACCCTCTAAAGGAATTGAGTTGTAGGTGGCAGCTTATAGGAACGATTATTGTGCTCTATGTTTTCTACAAACTACAATCTAATCCCTACAAGCTAATGGCAAAGGACTACTACAAACTACTGGGTGTTGCCCGCAACGCCACCAAAGATGAGGTCAAAAAGGCCTATCGGACGCTGGCGCACAAATTTCATCCCGACAAGGGAGGGGATGAAAAGCGTTTCAAGGAGATCAACGAGGCGTATCAGATTCTTTCGGACGAGCGCAAGCGAAACCAGTACGACCAGTTCGGACAGGTCTTTGAGGGCGGCGACGCGCGCGGCGGAGCAAGCGCCGGCGGATTCAACTGGCCGGGCGGATTTCGCGTGGATTTCGGCGAGGGGTTTGATGGCAGGGGATTTGCGGACTTTGATTTTTCAGACGTCGTCGATGACTTCTTCGGCGGAGCGGGACGCCGCAAAGCCGCACAGGAGCGAGGCCGCGACATCCGTATCGGCATTGAAATCTCTTTTGACGAATCCGTTCTCGGCGCCAAAAAAGAAATAGAGATCATGCGTCTGGTGCGTTGTAGCCGGTGCAATGGGGCGGGCGGAGAGCCCGGCGCCACGGTCCGCATGTGTCCCGCATGTCAGGGCAAAGGACACATCCAGAAAACCCAGCGCACGTTTCTCGGCTCATTCACGTCGGTTGCAACCTGCACCGACTGTCGGGGTACGGGCAAGATCCCCGAACAGCCGTGCACCGAGTGCCGGAGTAAAGGGGTACTGGAAAAACAGGAAACGCTGGAGATTTTTATCCCGCGCGGCATACGCGACGGCGAAGTGTTGAAAATTACGGGTAAAGGAGACGCCATCAGCGGCGGTCGTACGCCCGGCGATCTGTATATAGAAATCCGCGTGATACCCGACCCCAGCCGCCGGAGACAAGGAGACGACATCATCGCTTCGCTCTCCCTCAAGGTCTCGCAGGCCGCGCTCGGCGATACCGTAGAACTTACAACCATTGACGGCTCCATCCGTTTGAAAGTGCCTGAAGGAACCCAGTCGGGCGACATATTGAGCGTGCGCGGCAAAGGCGCCTGGCGCACCTCGGGCTATGGCCGCGGCGATTTACTCGTGCAGATAAAAATGGAGACACCCAAGGGTCTGTCAAAAAAGGGCAAAGACCTCATGAAGCAGTTAGCGGAGGAGGGAATGTAAGAAAAACTATTCCAATCATCAATATAAAAAGATATGCTATAGCATATCTTTTTATATTTTCCTTTTTGCCCGCGCGAGCACGAAAACACTGCGACCGCTAATGGGATAGCGGCGTTTCTTCTTTTTATACTCGCGGCGTTTGCTTTTGTGATACTTGTCCATGATACGAGAGTTCACGGAGCTTATGATGATATCGTTTTGCAAAGCGGTGCGATTCGTCTCTGACGCGCTGGAAAAAGTGCATAACCGGATGGGGAAGTGAATCTAGGCGCACCGGCTTTGTTTTGCCTTCAATATAAAGCTCCTCCCCGCGCTTGGCGAGC
>MHQR01000034.1:17229-45133 GCA_001820725.1 Candidatus Sungbacteria bacterium RIFCSPLOWO2_01_FULL_54_21
CGGCGCTCTCTGGCCTCGCGGATGACAGACGCGACGGCATTGAGCTGGGGCTTGCCGCCATCAATCACGATGAGATCCGGATACGGCCACTCGGGGTGGCTCAAGCGCCGCCGCATGACCTCGCGGTGCATGTCCACGTCGCTGATCCGATGCACGGTTTTTATTTTGAATTTCCGATATTCCGCTTTTACTGGAGAGCCGTCAACAAAAACCACCATTGACCCTGTTGCCGCTGTACCGGAGATATTGGATATATCGTATCCTTCCACGCGACATATCTCTCGCTCGGCTCCTGTGGTTGCGCGCACAATTTTCTCCATGCGCGGCCAGGCAACGCGCGTGCCACGGCCCCTCAAGGGCGACAGCGTATGGCGGTGCCGGAATATGTCCTCAAGCCGCTCCGTCTGATCGCGCAGGAGTGCGGCGCGCTCGTATGCCTCGGCGCGCGAGGCCTCGCGCATTTCTCTTTTCAACCGCACGGCCAGACCGCGGCGCTTGCCGCTCAACACCGCAATAATGTTTTTGATATTCTCTCCGTATTCGGTTTGTAATTTGTCATTTGAATTTTGTGATGTGCTTTTGTCGCAACAAAAGCCGGGACATCTGCCGATCTGCGCGTTCCAGCATGGCCGTTTGTGCGGGGTGCGGCACGTGCAATAGGGGAAGATGCGGCGCAGGAGTTTGAGCGTGGCATACAGCGTCATGCTACTTATAAATGGGCCTACCACCACGTCCCAGCGCGCGTCCGCGATCATGGTCCTGCGCACCGCGACCACGCGGGGAAACGGCTCGCGCGTGAAGGCCACGTACAAATAGCTCTTGTCGTCGCGCATGAGCACATTATATTTTGGCGTGTATCGGCGAATCAGTTCCGCCTCCCGTATCAGCGCTTCAATATTAGATGCCATTTCGTTCCATTCCACGCTCGTCGCCTCGGCGCGCAATCGCCGCACTTTGTCGCCGACTGTCGCGCGAAAATACGAGGCCAACCGTTTTTTCAAATCCAGAGCTTTTCCGATGTACAGCAAAACAGACCCTTTTTTGAAAAAGTATACGCCCGGTGTATGGGGAACGGCAGATGGTTTATCTAACATGATTGACAATTTATATTTCAGTCGGCATCATAGTATCATTCTTTTATTGTTCTTGCCATCCATTGAGCCAAAGGAGACATCACTGTGGTAAAACATGCGTTGCGGGCGGGACGAGACGTCTTCGGAAGAGAAGGTATCTTTGTTCGCATTCTCGACAAAGGGAGTCCCTACCCCACACCAACGGACCCGCTTTGTCTTTTGAAGTGCGCTATTCAGCACCCGCTGTGGCTTCAACTTCGCGGAGATGACATTTGGGAATGCACCGGATGTAAACTCAAACTAAGCATCCCTGCAGACGACCCTTCGATGCCAGCACATATATTGCGAGACATGCAAAGAGCCGACCGGAAATGGCGGATCATTTCCCGTATGCACGCGTTGTGCCACTGGCTAAAGAAACGCATCCCGTACATGCGGCTATAGCCACGCGCATCGCATAGATCATCCAGACAGAGGCGCACTCCGCCTTCTGTCTTTTTCTTGACAGCGGTGATATAATTGCTTTCCATATGGCACGGGCACCGCGTACGGAATCGAAAGGAAGTATGTCTCATATCCGTGTGCGGGGGGCGCGGGTGCACAATCTGAAAAACGTTGATGTGGACATACCGCGCAACGCGCTGGTTGTCATTACCGGCCTCTCGGGTTCGGGCAAGTCATCCCTTGCTTTTGACACGATCTATGCCGAAGCCGAGCGCAGATTCGTGGAATCGCTTTCCACATACGCGCGGCAGTTTCTGGGTGTCAAAGACAAGCCGGATGTGGATTCAATAGAAGGGCTCTCGCCCGCAATTTCCATCAGCCAGAAATCCGTTTCAAAAAATCCGCGCTCCACGGTTGGCACCATCACAGAAATTTACGATTATCTGCGCATTTTATTCTCGCGCATCGGCAAGCCCCATTGTCCGCAGTGCGGCAAGCCCGTAGGACGGCAGACCGCAGATCAGATCGTCCGCGCCATCACGGCCTTGCCCATGAAGCGCGAGATCGCGGTGCTCGCTCCCCTCATTCGCAGTAAGAAAGGCGAGCACAAGGGCGTGCTGGAGGAAATAAAGCGCGGAGGATTTTTGCGCGTTCGCTGGAATGGATCGCTGAAAACCATTGATGACGCGCTGGCCGCATCCGTGGACAAGCAGAAAAAGCATTCCGTTGAAGTCGTCGTGGATCGGTTCATACCCAGCAAAGACATTGAGCGATCGCGGATACGCGATTCCGTAGAGACGGCGCTGAAAATAGGAAAGGGGATACTGATCGTGGGGCAGGACGGCACAAGACCGCAGGAAGACATACGCTTTCCCAAAAATGTGCAACACCGAGTGTTGCACACAGAAGAAAAGTCACAAGACATGCTTTTTTCCGAGCATTTCGCGTGCGCGGAGTGCGGCATCAACCTGCCGGACATAGAGCCGCGCACATTTTCATTCAACAGCCCCTACGGCGCGTGTCCCGCGTGTACGGGGCTCGGCTCAACGCTTGAAGTTGACCCGGAACTCGTGCTTCCCAATAAACGCCTTTCCATCGCCGAGGGCGCCATCCGCCCGTGGGCATCCGCCTCGCACCGCGTCGGCAGGCAGAGCTGGTATTGGTGGATCTTGGACGACCTGGCATCTCGCCACGGCTTTTCCCTTTCCGCTCCCGTGCAGACCCTCTCTCCCCAAGCCGTTGACCTCATTCTTTACGGGGAGAATACGGAGGAGCAGAAATCGTTCGAGGGCGTGATACCCAATCTCAAGCGCCGGTGGAAAGAAACGGATTCCGATTTTACCCGCGCGGAAATAGAAAAATACATGCTCATCAAGGCATGCCCCGACTGCACGGGATTGCGCCTTCGCCCCGAAGCGTTGAGTGTCAAAATCGGCGCTGAAAACATCGCAACCGTCACCAAACGCACCGTGGAGGACGCCGCCGCGTTTTTTATGACGCTCATGAGCGGCAAAACGCTCGGCGCAGGAGAGGCGAAAATCGCCGCGCCCCTTGCAAAAGAAATCCTCAAGCGCCTGCAATTTCTGCGCGACGTGGGCCTGGAATATCTTACGCTGTCGCGCGAATCCACCACGCTGTCCGGCGGCGAGGCACAGCGCATCCAGCTCGCCACCCAGATCGGCTCGCGCCTGCAAGGGCTCATTTATATTCTTGACGAGCCGTCCATCGGCCTGCATCCGCGTGATCACAGCCGCCTGATTGCGACGATCAAAGAACTGCGGGATCTGGGCAACACGGTCATCCTCGTGGAGCACGACGCGGACACCATGCGCTCTGCAGATTGGATCGTGGACATCGGACCCGGCGCTGGCAAGCACGGCGGCAAAGTTATTTTCTCCGGCACACCCAAAGATATTCTCAAAGCCCGCACGCCCACCGGCGACTATCTCTCCGGCAGAAAAAAAGTCCACCTCGCAATGTCAACGCCGCAGGCAAAAGATACGGCCATTATCGTGCGGGGTGCGCGCGAACACAATTTGAAAAATATAGACATCAGCATCCCGCTCAAGAAATTTGTCTGCGTGTCGGGCATATCGGGTTCGGGAAAATCCACGCTGGTCAATGACATCCTGGCCAAATCCCTGCTGGCCAAACTCCACGGCGCGCACACCATCCCTGGCGCGCACACCGACATCACTGGCATTGAGCACATCAACAAAGCCGTAGTCGTAGACCAGTCGCCGATCGGGCGCACGCCGCGCTCCAATCCCGCGACCTATACCGGCGCGTTCGGCTTTATCCGCACGCTC
The DNA here is from genome assembly GCA_001820725.1 of Candidatus Sungbacteria bacterium RIFCSPLOWO2_01_FULL_54_21. GTDB lineage: Bacteria > Patescibacteriota > Minisyncoccia > Sungbacterales > HO2-52-23 > WO2-54-10. The sequence goes on from MHQR01000034.1 coordinate 21,056, forward strand.
TTTGCGGCCACACCCGAGGCGCGCGTGCGCGGCTACACCCCCGGCCGCTTCAGTTTCAACGTCAAAGGCGGCAGATGCGAAGTATGCGAAGGCCAAGGCGTGAAAAAAATAGAAATGTATTTTCTCCCCGATGTGTATGTGGAGTGCGAGGAGTGCCGGGGCCTGCGGTACAGCCGTGAAGCGCTGGACATAGAATACAACGGCAAGAACATTGCCGAAGTGCTTGATCTGACGATTGAGGAGGCGCTGGAGTTTTTCACCGCAATGCCCGCGATCAGGCAGAAATTCGCGACGCTCGCGGAGGTCGGCCTTGGCTACATGCGTGTCGGACAGTCCGCGCCTACGCTCTCCGGCGGCGAGGCACAGCGCGTCAAACTTGCGGCAGAACTCTCGCGCAGAGACACGGGCTCTACCTTTTATATACTTGATGAGCCGACCACGGGGCTACATTTTGACGACATTGCCAAACTCCTCAAAGTTCTGAAAGCGCTGGTGGAAAAAGGGAATACTGTGCTCGTCATTGAGCACAATCTTGACGTACTCAAAAACAGCGACTGGATCATTGACCTTGGCCCCGAAGGAGGGGATCGGGGCGGCATGCTCGTCGCCGAAGGCACCCCGGAACAGATTGCTAAAATAAAAAAATCCTACACCGGCCAGTGGCTCGCCAAAGAATCCTGATTGTGGAGAAGGGGAGAGTGTGGTATAGATAATTTAATCACGCACCCTGAAAATCAAAAAGGTGCATACTCGGCAACGCCACGCCAAGGGGTCGGCAATGACTATCATCGCAGAACACAGAAACATCATCCCCGCATGCGACGTGCGGACGCTTGCGCATTTGGACGATATCGTGAAGGCAACCGCACATGAGCCGGGAGGGGTGGGGAATGGCACACCATGATCCCGATCATACTGTCGCGACAATCATTTATCGGCCGCCGAACCTCGATGTCCCGCCCGCTCTTAAGGCGCGTGCACTGCTAACGCGCACGGTAAAGACATGGAAGCCGGAGGAGTGTCCCCTCCACGCCAAAGGATCTCCGGCACTCCGCCCCAAGGAACATTGGGCGGAACTCATCACATGCGTTGCTTAGTTTGAGTTGATCTTTTCGCGCACCATCCAGCCCGGACGAGGCACCCCCTCCGCCCGGGCATTTTTTACATCCCACCCTTGAATAAAGAGTCCTCTATGGTCTATACTGCACATGTATATTCCCCGGTAGCTCAGCGGTGGAGGATACAAGAAATCCAGATTGCTTGTATCGCCTGTTAAGAAATCAATGCTCCGGCGTAGCTCAGCGGTAGAGCGAGGGACTGTTAATCCCCAGGTCGCAGGTTCGAATCCTGCCGCCGGAGCATTGATTTCTTGCGATGGTCGTAGGTTCGATCCCTACCCGGGGAGTCAAAGAATATGGTACGAACTTCCGATTTTTCGAAAAAATCGGATTTGGGTTATCAACTTTAAGAAATGCCTCCAGCAAAATTTCGAATAAGCAATTATCGTTGTTTCGGCGAATCTCACCCGCTTGTATTTGATTTATCACCTGGTTTTACTGCCATTCTTGGACCGAACAACGCCGGAAAATCGGCAATTCTTCGTTTCTTCTACGAACTGAGGAATATTTGGGGTGTTCTGCAAAATAGTGATAACTTGCAAAGATTGCTGGGGGGCGCCAACCTCGGTATACAGTTTAATGATGTCATTTATCAACTTGAACCGTTCCATAAATTCAATGAGAGCGATATTGAAATTGAGATTGCAATACCCGACATAGATGTGAGATTTCTCTTGAAAAAAGTTGATAAACAAAACTTCAATCTAACGGATCTTTCGTTAAAAATCAAAAATATTCCTATAGGTTTTGGTCGCGTGACGTTTGATCCCAACAAAAAACTTTTTGAATACAGTGATCCAACAACGGGCAGACTAACAATGGATGCAAAGGGTTACCTTGATTTTTTTAAGAGCCTGGCACAGATGGTTTATATTCCCGCCTTCCGTAATGCTATCAATGTCGGAGAACTCGAGAAATACGGGGACATGGCAACAGGAACTGCTTTTATTAACGAGTGGAACCAGTGGAAAAATGGTTACAACCATTGGCAGGGTCAAAGGACACAGGACGTTATTCAAGATATACGCGAATTATTCGAGTTCACATCTTTAGACGTAAATGCGTCGACCGATCGTAAAAGTATGCAGCTTACCATAGATGGATATGTTTATAAGCAACATGAGGTTGGATCAGGGATTGTGCAATTTATATTAGTGTTCGCCTCTGCCGCCTTGAGAGATCCTTCTTATATTTTAATAGACGAGCCGGAATTAAACTTGCATCCCTCCCTCCAACAGAAATTTGTAACAAGTCTCGCTACATATACAAAACATGGCATAATCTTCGGCACTCACTCTATTGGTCTGGCCCGTTCTATCGCCGATACGATATATTCTGTAAGAAAAACTGGACAAGATAGCACAGCGCGTCTCTTCGGGACAGAACCTCATTATCCCGAGCTTTTGGGCGAGTTAAGTTTCAGTACCTATCAAGAAATGGGAGTCGAGAAAATTTTTCTTGTTGAAGGGCCGACAGAAGTCCGGACAATGCAGCAGCTTCTTCGCAAACTAGGTAAAGACACAGATGTCTTAGTTATCAATCTTGGAGGATCTGGCATGATTAACCTGCGAAGGATGCACGAGATAGCTGAATTCAAGAGAATTACACCAAAAGTTTTCCTTTGGATTGATAGCGAGCAAGAATCTGAATCGCAACAGCCCCCCGCAGAGCGAAGGAAGTTTATTGAAGAGTGTAAAAAATTGAAGATCGTGTCGGCGCTTTCTGAAAGAAGAAGTATTGAGCACTATTTTTCATCGGAAGTTATACAAAAAGTTACCAGGCGACGAGTAGAGCTTAAACCATTTGAGAAATTTAATCCCTCTGCGCACTGGGGTAAAAATGATAATTGGAAACTTGCTCGGGCAATGGAAAAGTCGGCATGGATAGATACGGATCTAGGAAAATTTCTTAATTCGCTTTAGTAGGCGGTGTTTTGTATTTAATTCTGTTTTGTTTTCCTTTCTACTTTTTCAAACTCCAGCACTTCCGAATTGCGTATAAGAATAGTCCGGTCTGTGGTAAAGGATAATCCCTTGTTCGGCTGGGCCTCAAAACCGAGGTACATGCACTTGACCCCGCGTTCCCGTATCTCTTTGATTGCAGGTTGCAGATCAGAATCGGAACTTCCTAAAATGATCTCCTCCGCTTTTTTATCGCACGCGGTTGCCATCATATCCACGGCAATCCGTACATCAACGCCTTTCTCCCTGAAAATCAGCACTCTTTTTCTCATCCACTTGCCGTCTTCCATCTGGCCCCGTACTCTGCCACCCAATATCACCTCAAAGCCCTGTTGTTCAAGATGGGTCTTGAGCAAACGCTGTTCTTCAATCAGTTGCCTTGATTTCTCCATGCTTTCTTGATGTTCTTTGATGCGGGCAAAATAAAATACCCGCCGGTCTATGACAATACCATTGAGAACTTTGTCTATCAGACCCTTAAAGTCATAGTCGTGCCATGCTGGTCGTTGTTTACCGGCATCCTTAAAAACCGAGCGTATCTTGCCTTTGAAGTTTTCTCCGTCAATAAATAGATAGGTTGCCATATCCCTTATTTGTAAGAATCACGAGCGTTATTTAGGCTTTTCTTATAAGATAGAGCCAAGACCGTCATGAAAGTGTAAACAACGCTAGGATATATTACACCTTATTGTATCAATAAAAACGCAAAACTCCAGCGGGCCTTGCGGCTGGCTGGAGCGTGTATGCCTTTATTATACCTGACAGGTATAGGGAGTCAAGAGGGGTAGGTAGGGGGGTGGGGATAACTCAACTATGGAGAGAAATGGTGTGGCGAGCCGTGGGTAGGGAAATCGGACAATCAAACCGCAATGAAATCCGCCAGAAGAACTGCCATTTTGTAGTAAAACTCCGATTTTCCCTCCAGCAAACAGGTTCTAACGTCGTCCGGTAGCCGGAACCAATAAACTAGATACGGACCCCGATTTTAGAATTATTTTACCACACCTGATACACAAATCCAAGAGCGGAGGCAATATCGTGCTTGTGGGAGGATGCGCGATTGATGAGAATCACTTGCCCCCTCCGCTATAATGCTCAGTGATAATCCGATGGGCTGTTTCTACCAGTTCGTCATACCCGACTTTTGCTCTTGGATCTTCTCTTATGTCTGTGATATGTCTATCATCAAATCCTAACAATTTTCCTTCGTCTGTGGAGACATCGGCTCGTCCGATATTATTTCCTTGTTGGAGTTTGTGAATTGCCGATGTCGGATCCCCGTCATAAAAAATCAAATGTTTGGGTCTTTGTTCAGGATGTTGAGCAAAGTATCTCTCCCAGTATTCTTTTGAGAGTATAGAATTTTCGGCCAACTTCCAGTTTGCGTTTGCCGCTTTCAACTGTCTTAGTGCCGCATCTTCTTTAGAATCGCCGAATCCAATAAATCCGTCATGTTCAAATTGATATATGCCATCCATGCTACTGAATAACCTATTTGTTATGTTCATGGCCGCTTCTTCGCAAAATCCAAGTTTCATTATTTCTTGTCTAAATACATCAAAGCAAATTCTTTCTTTATCGTCTTGGCTCTTTCTATCCAAATAATGGTAATTGATTTCTTTTTTATCATATTCTTTATAAGCACGGATTGTGGGAGACTCATCATTAAGATTTTTCGCCTATTTAACAAAAGCAGAAATCAGTTTCTCGTCTTCTATCATTACTCGTTTTTCTTCGCCTTCCGCTGTTCTCATTTCAGAGGTGTATTTTGATCCCGTTTCTGGATCAACGAGTGTAGTTTCGGGTAAGAAAACCATGCCAGCGTCAACGAGAACGCCCGGGTTATCTACCGATGAAGGCCATATAAAAACATCGTTCCATTTCGTTTCGCTCTGCGGCTGGGTAAAATCTTTTTCCCAACCATTGAAAGCAAAATGATGTTGTGATGCAAGAATATCAGACGGATATATAAAAAAGGATTCATTGTTTCTTTCTCCGCCGTAATAACCATCCGCGACTATTTGCGCCGCAAAATGTACTGCGGTTTGATCTGGATATTTTGGCGCGGTAGCGAATGAAAAATGTAATAGTCGGTTGAGTCTGTCTTTTGCTTCTTCTTCGTTTTCCGCCTGCAGTACCCAGTCATCCAAGAACCTCTTTACCGTCGCTTCATCCCTTGAACGCAACCCTTCGTGCACTGCGATTGGGGGGCGGAGTATTTTTTCATCTTCCAGGACGCTTACGAGTCCGTTGTGGAATTCTTGAAGTCCGGCGGAGTGATAAACCATAGCATTATGGTCTCGGAAACCCTGCCGCGTAACATGCGAGAGGAAGTGCGGATTTAATCTGCGCCATAGAGCAATGTATTCTTCCGTGGAGAGTTCAACCAGCATTTCCGGCTTTAGCAATTCCCGCTTCTCCGTATTGGTAAGCGGGACAGTTTCCATTTTCTCGTAGTACGCTTCAAGTAATTTTCGAGGGTCTGGGATATTCTCTTGTGGTTGTCTCAACATCGCTAGTTCCATTCGTGCTTCCTCTGTTTGCGTAACAAGTGTTTCTATTTCGGTTGTCAGAGAACCTATTTCTGTTTCCAGCGCACCAACAGATCGATCTTTGATGTTGAGGATACTTTTGAGTCGCACCAATACATTTTCCGTTCTTTGCTCGAGGACGATAATTTTTTCTGCTTTCAACGCGCTTAATACCGAAGTCTGTTGCTCAATTTGCGCCAAAGTATTTTCCCGTCCACCAATATCAACACGGAGAGATTGCGACTCATGTCTCCTGCGAGTAATTTCTGAAGCCGTGGCCATTCTTCCTTCGTGATCGTGCTTTTTCGAAATAATATGAGGGTCAAACAGAGATTGTTTGATCTGTTCAATAGTTTGCCACGGCTTTTCTGACGGCTCCGTGACGGGCTCGGACTGTAGAGAGGTTGGTATCTCTGTCTGCCTTTCAGGTTCTGGAGGCATGTTAAGTTGTTGTTCGGGTGTCTTCATGTTTGGATTATACTCCCTTTCGGGATTCTCATCAATCGCGCATCCTCCCACAAGCACGATATTGCCTCCGCTCTTGGATTTGTGTATCAGGTGTGGCAAAATAATGTCAAAAGTTTGAGACGGTTTTAATTCGGGAGCCCTGTAAAACGGGTGGGGATAACCGCCGTTCGCCGCAACGGTCAGACATGGTACGATAGAGTTACTATTGGTAACGCGGGTTATGGACAAGAAGACACTCATTCCCGTGATCATCGTCACAGCGGCTCTTGCGGGCGGATTCGGTTTTTGGTATTGGACGGAAAAAAGAACTGAAATCCCGGAGGAAAAAGGCGTCATTGAAACGGCAAAGACCGTCAGCGAGTCGGTGCCGGAAATCCAGACAAACCAGGGAGAAAAGGTTCCGGAGATAAATCCTCTTGATCGCGCGAATCCTTTCAAATACCGTAATCCTTTGAGATGAGCGGAACCATTCTCTCCGTGAGGAGCATAAAGTTCCTATTCGCAAGCATGCTGGCTTGCGCTTTGGTGTTCAGCTTCGCACTCACCCGAGTGGATGCGGCGGCGAATGATGCCTCCATCGGCCTTAAGAAAGATACCGTTTCCGGGCTCTTTACTTTCACGATCAGAGATCCAGACGGCGTTCAGGAGTTTTCACTCTCGCTGGTAGGCGATTTCTCCTATGGCGGGGGATTAAGCGGCTGTCCCCGTGCCTTCAATAACAACAACGTGCGTTTTCTTGATCCTGATCACTTTACGCCAGTCATGCCTGCGTATGTGATTGACTGCAACAACAATAAGACCGAGCTTGAAATTCTTCCTCCTGTCAACGGAACGACCAAGAGTACCGTGGTCAAACAAGAAGCCCCGCCTCCTCCGCCGCCAAAAGAGGAGAAAGCGGAGGAGCCGCTTTCGGGGGACGCCATCAGCTATCCGGTTCCCGCATTGGGCTCCTGTCAAAGTGAGGCAGAGTGCCGATCGTATTGCGACAACGCAGATCACGCGAAAGAGTGTCTCGCTTTTGCAAAAAAGCACCATCTGATTTCCGAAGAGGACGCGGAGCACGCGGCCGACAAATTTTTGAACGTACAGAACGGTCCCGGCGGATGCGATTCGTGGTCCTCCTGCGAGACCTATTGTAATACGGTGGAGCATCTGGATGAATGCATCGCTTTTGCCGATACAACGGGATATTACTCGCCTGCCCAGCTTGCTGAAGCAAAGAAATTCCAGGAACTGGTAAAGACAGGGAAGCAATTCCCCGGCGACTGCAAGGATAGAAATACCTGCGAATTGTACTGCAGTGTGGCCGATCACATGGAAGAATGCCTGGCATTTGCCGAAGAAAGCGGTCTGATGCCCAAAGAGGAGATTGAGGAGGCGCGGAAGTTTATGACGCTGATGCAAAAAGGCGAAAGTCCGGGCGGCTGTGCGTCAAAAGAACAATGCGAGAGGTACTGTGCCGAAGAAAGTCATACCGAAGAATGCATCGTTTTTGCCCAAAAGGCGGGCGTCATATCCGATGAAGATGCCGCGATGGCGAGAAAAGTAGGGGGGAAAGGCCCCGGCGGCTGTCGGAGTAAACAGCAGTGCGAGGCCTACTGCCAAAATAACAGCGATGAATGTTTCCGTTTCGCCCAGGAACACGGGCTTATTGACGAGGACCAGCTCAAGGAGATGCGCGAGGGGATGACTCGTTTTCGCGACGAGTTGGATAAAATGCCTCCGGAAGCCGTCCAGTGCACGAAAGACGCGGCCGGGGAAGAAAATTTCAATAAAATGCTGGCTGGTGAGCCGGTTTTCGACCGCTCTCTTGAAAGTAAAATGAAATCCTGCTTCGGCCAGATAACCTCCCAGATAGGCCAACAGCTGAATACTCTTCCACCCGAAGCGGCACAGTGTATTAAAGATGTTGTCGGCGAAGAGGGGCTCGCAAAACTTCAGAGCGGCGAATTTGACCAGAGGGTGAATTTCAGCGATTTGGAGGTGTGTTTCCGAGAACTGCAGGCGTCATTCGGCGGCGGTCATGGGGGTCCCGGTGGCCCGGGAGAGCAAGGGGGATTTGCGGGTCCCGGCGGCTGTAAATCAATTGACGCATGCACTGCGTATTGCCAAAACAATCCGGAAGCGTGTCAGAGTTTTGCGCCACCGGGCGGAGGAATCGGAGATCAACCGCCGCCGCCTCCCCCGATCTCAAGTTGCGTTCCGCCCCCTTCGGGTCTCGTCGGCTGGTGGAGTGCTGACCTGGCGTCCGGGATGTCTGTGCCGGATATAATCGGCAGGAGCAGTGGAACCATATCCGGCGGGGTCATTATTGTTCCTATGGAAGTCGGAGGCGCGTTCGGGTTTGATGGATCAAGCGGGCGCATCAGCATAGGGAATCAAGCGCACTTAAACTTCGGGGCCGGCCCGTTTTCGTTGGAGGCATGGTTTAATTGGGATGGCGGCGGAGGAACCTCGGCAAACAACATTATCAGAAAATCAAATTATCCGGGGAGCGGTCCCGGTTCGGGGTACTGGTTGAGAGTAGGCGCCGGGGCACTGGAGTTTTCCGTGGGAGCAACGACCGGTCCCGAAGGTCAGAGTTTCGTTACCGCGCCCGTCAGGGCGGGGGTTTGGCAACATGCCGTTGCTGTGAGAGATGATTCCGGAGCCGTAAAATTATACATGGACGGCCGAGAACAAGGCACTGTTGTAAGGCAAGCCGCAGACGCCAATTCAACGAGCGAGACCCCGTTTACGATCGGGGCATGGGATGATCGCTTCGGCGTTACGGAATTTTTCCACGGCCAGGTTGACGAGATCGCCGTGTACAGTAGAGCGCTTGGCGCATCAGAGGTACGGGATCTCTTTGAGGCGGGCAGTATAGGCAAGTGCGCCACCGACTACGGACGCACGAATCGGGAACTGCCACAAGATTATCCGCAGTATCCGCCTCCCGCGTCTTCGCAACCAAGCCAGCCGCCAACGACGTTCATCGGACCCGGCGGCTGTAAAACTCCCGAAGAGTGCACGTTTTACTGCACGGCTCATTACATGGATCCTGCATGCCAGCAGTTTATGCCGTCTTCGGCCCCCTCAAGTTCACTGCCTCTTTCTCTTCTCGTCAGTACGGTCCTTGGACCTTTGATTGAGTTGCTGAAGTAAAAATGCTATGGGGACAGGCGGGTCATGTCCCAAGATCATGTTCGGCAAGTCGCCGACATGGGCGCCATCAGGGCTTTCCCTTTGCCGACGCAAATGATGGCCCCTCACAGAGACCGACTTCGTGAAAGCCGTGTTCCCCGTCAAGCGACATCATCGATTTGCCCAAAACCGTCCAGGACGGCTGCGCCAACGCCGCCATAGTTCGCGTCCACGCGAAGTATCTTGGTATCTCACTCTCTCATATATGCCTCATCCGGGGCATAACTGGAAAGAAGAAATTATTTGAGATAGTATAGGCCTGTGGGAAAATTGCGCCTCTACAACTCGCGGACGAAAAAGAAAGAAACGTTTTTCGCGCAGGGCAGACGGATCGGCATATATGTGTGCGGGATTACGCCGTATAGCGTGACGCACCTGGGGCATGCGTTTACGTATACGTTCTTTGATGTGCTGGGGCGGTTTTTGCGCCATGAGGGATACCGCACGACGTACGTGCAGAACCTGACGGATGTTGACGACGATATTCTCAAACGCGCACGAGAAGAGAAAAAGGACTGGCGGGAACTGGGAGAGGAAAACGCGCAAAAATTTCTGGACGACACCGCGTGGCTCGGCAGCATACCGCCGGACATGTACCCGCGCGCCACGGATCATATTGCGGAGATCATCACATATACGAAAAAACTTTTGCACACGGGGATCGCATACGAAAAAGGCGGTAGTGTCTATTTTGAAGTGCGCAAAGACCAACCCTATGGGTCGCTAAGCCGCTTGTCATACAGACAGATGCTGGCGCTCGCCAATGAGCGAGGCAATAATCCCAAAGACCCGAACAAAAAAGATTCTCTTGATTTCGTGCTCTGGCAGAAGAAAAAATCAAGCGAACCTTCGTGGGCATCTCCGTTTGGGAGCGGCCGTCCCGGCTGGCACATTGAGTGTAGTGCCATGGCAACCAAATATCTCGGCAACGCCGTTGATATTCACGGCGGAGGAGGGGATCTGATATTCCCGCACCACGAGAGTGAAGAAGCGCAATCCCGAGTTGCGAATGGAAAACAGTTCGCCCGATGGTGGATGCACGCGGGCATGCTGAAATACCGAGGAGAAAAAATGTCAAAGTCCCTCGGAAATCTGGTGCTCGTGGAGGACTTGAAAAAACGCTACACTGCCAGCGCCGTGCGTATCTACCTTTTATCGCATCCCTACCGATCTTCATTTGAATATTTCGAGCAGGATATGGACAAAGCGAAAGTATTGGATATGATCTTCCAACAGGTATGGCGCGCGCAATCTGCTCTTGGTGAGCCGATTCTTGTTTCCAAGTACGAGAGCATGTTTTACCACGCATTGCATGATGATATGGATACGCCCAAGGCTCTGCGTGTCATGGAGCAAGTCGCACAGGAAGCAGTAAAGGCAAAAAATAAAAAGAATATCACCAGCGCAAAGGCCCTTTTGAGTACCGCGTTCAACATCCTAGGTCTTCGCATTACCTATCGCTAATATTTTCCTATGACAAAAGATATCAAAACCCCACGGCGCGTGCTTGCAATATTCGCGCATCCCGATGACATGGACTTCAGCTCCGCGGGTACGGTTGCTAAATGGTCGGCACAGGGAGCAGAGATTACGTATCTCGTCTGCACGGACGGAAGCAAGGGGTCGGATGATCCTGCCATGACGCCCAAGCGTCTGGCTGTACTGCGGGAAAAGGAACAGCGCGATGCGGCAAAAATCCTTGGCGTGAAAGAGGCCATCTTTTTGGGGCGCCCCGATGGAGAGCTTGTCGTTGATTTGAAACTCAAAGAAGAAATCGTCCGCGTGATCCGCAGAGTGCGACCAGATGTGGTCATCACGCTTGACCCCGCATTTTTATATTCGCTCACGCGCGGATTCATCAATCACTCCGATCACCGTGCCGCGGCCACTGCCGCGGTAGATGCCGTGTTTCCGCTTGCGCGCGACCGCCTCAATTTCCCCCAGCATGAAAAGCAGGGCCTTAAGCCCCACAAAACCCCGACCCTGTTCCTCGTATCCTTTGACGAGCCCACGCACCTGGAGGACATCAGCAAAACCATAGATAAAAAAATAGCCGCCTTGAAAGCTCATAAGAGCCAGGTCAGTCCTGATGGCTTGAAACGGATGCGTGAGCGAGGCGGCATGCTTGGCAAAAGAGGCCGCATGCGCTATGCCGAAGGATTCAAGCGCATTGAACTTGCCTGAAAACTCTGAAAGATAAAAACATCCTTATAAACTGGAGTTTATAAGGATGTTTTAGTGCGATGAAATCCGGCGCGCCATTAACGTGACGGCGAAAAAGAGAATGCTGACAAGCACTACCGTGGCTCCTGCGGCGGTGTTGAGATAAAAAGAGCCGACAAGGCCTGCGATGACGCTGGCAACGCCAAAGGCGCAGGCATACACCACCATCTGCCGAAAACTTTTACTGATGTTTTTTGCCGCGGCCGCGGGCACCACCAGAAGCGCGGGCACCAGGATAATGCCTATAATTTTGATGCTCACGGCCGTTACTGCGGCCAGGAGCGCGAGAAAAAGATAGTCATAGAGCGCGACGGGCACGCCCGATACCTGCGCCACTTCGCGATTGAATGTGATTTTGAAAAGCGGCCGCCACAGCAATACAAAGATAAGCAGCACTGCGGCGGAAATCGCCAAAGCGAAGAGAACGTCCGCGTACGCGATGGCGATGATGTCGCCGAACAGGAACTGGAAAAGATCGGCGCGATATCCACGCAGGAGGCCTATGAGAAATATGCCGAACGCCGCCGCGCCCGAGAAAAAAATGCCGATCAGGGTATCAGTGGCCTGGGCCGGGGCCCTTTGCTGGATATATCCGATGCTTAGCGCCAACACCACAGACACCGCAACTGCCGCGGCAATGGGATGCACGGCCAGCAAAAAACCCAGGGCCACGCCCGCAAACGCAAAATGCGCCACCGCATCGCCGAAGAACGCGGATTTGCGCAGGACCACGAATACGCCCAGCAAAGAGAGCGCGCCTCCGGTTAGGACACCAGCGACCAGGGCTCTTTGCATAAACGCGAATTGCAGAATTTCAATGTTCATCGTTTTTCCTTATGCGGATATAATGCGTGTTCGGGGCCGTAGAGCGCGTGCATGGTGTCGGGCGTCAGCGCATCAGACGGCGCGCCCTGGCAGACGAGCACATGATTGATGCACAGCACCGTGGTCGCATGACGGAATACCACATCCATATCGTGCGACACCATGACGATGGTGATGTGCCTCTGCGCGCGCAGGTCCTGCAGGCGCGCATAGAATTCCGCCGCTCCCTCTATGTCCACGCCCGCGGCCGGCTCATCCAGAAACAAAATATCCGGCTTATTTAGGAGAGCCAATGCGAGCAGAACCCTTTGGAATTCTCCGCCGGACAGTACGCCGATCATCTTGGGCAAGAGGTCTCTGGCATCCACAGCAGAAAGTGCTTCGTGAGCCGCGTTTTTCCGACTCCGGTCAAGCAGATGCACGTCCAAGAGTTCTGCCACGGTAACGGGCATCGTGCGGTCAAAATCAAGACGCTGGGGCACATAGCCGATGCGCGCCGCTACCCTTTGGTTCAGCGCGGCAGACGGCACGCCGAGCACCGCGCTTTCCCCCTGATAGGGGATAAGGCCGAGCATTGCTTTCATGAGTGTGGTCTTCCCCGAACCATTGGGCCCCACGATTGCGGCAATGCTTCCGGCAGATACGTCGAAAGACACATCCGCAAGAACGCGGTGACCATTCAATACGACGTTGAGATTTTTTACAGAAATTGCGTTTTCCATCCTTCACCCTTCGCGCATTAAAGAATATTTCAATCGACTTTTTAGCGATGCGTAACCCTTAGCAAAATGCTTCAATCGTTTTTCGCGAATAAGTGCATCGGTTTTTGATCGATATGCTTCATAATAAATCAAGCTTATCGGCAGTAAATTCTTTGTGGATCTCACGAGTCCTTTGCTATGCTTTTGAAATCTTTCTCTAAGATCAACGGCAAAACCTATGTAGTGACTTCCATTCTTTTCTGACCGAAGTACATAAACATAAAACATATGCGCGAAGGGTGAGGGATTATTGCATGGCTTCTTTGAGCACGTCAAGATTGCGGCGCATGAGGGACAGATATGAGTCCTTTGCAGGATCGCCTGTTTCAATGGGGTCGAGCGTATAGATCTTCAGACCTAGATCATGCGCAATCACTTCCACAATGCGGGGAGAAAATTGCGGCTCCGCAAAGATCGTCGCTATGCCCGTATCGCGAATCGTCCGTATGACATCGGCAATGTAGCGCGGCGATGGCTCTTTGCCGGGGAATTCTTCAATGACCGCAACCTGCCGCAGGCCGTACCGCTCGGCAAAGTATCGGAATGCCGAGTGGAATGCCACAAAATCTCTGCGAGAGAATCGCGCAATATCGCTTTCGATAGCGCGGTCGAGTTGCCGTAATTCCTCAATATATATCATGGCATTGTTTTGATAAAATGCGGCGTTTGCGGGGTCTGCCGCAACCAGCGCGTCGTGGATAGCGCTAACCTGGACCATGGCGTTGTGCGGACTAAGCCAGATGTGCGGGTCAGCGCCCTTGTGCTCTTCCGGCTCGGCAGAATCCAGCAGACGCACTCCTGCGCTCGTATCCACGACCGTAACCCCTTTATTATCACTCGCCGCAAGCAGGTCGTCGAGTACGGGCTCAAGACCCAGGCCGTTCTTGATAACGATATCCGCTTGACTGATCTTTTGTATGTCGCCGGGCGCGAATGACGCGACTTCCGGCGTCTGGGTAAACAAGAGGGAAAGCTCGATCTTATCCTTGCCCACGACGCGCGCAAAATCATAGAGCGGAAAAAAGGTCGCAACCACGCGAATACGCCCGGTATTTTCGGCCGGTGATGTGATGAGAATCAATCCGCCCTTGCGGAACGAGAGAAAAACCGCGAAGATCACGAGAACCCCGAAAAAAGCTGCAGATGCATACATGCGGTGATGAGACATACTACGGCCACCCTATCATGAATGCGAGTTATTCGCAAATACAGAACAGACAATCGACAAAGACATGGAAACCTTTGAACCAAAAACTTGTCAAACTACCAATAGGGGAATAGGATAGAAATATGAATTTGTCAATACGGCGCGAGATTTCTCGAGACAATCTAAAAGCCGTACTATTCGACCTCGACGGTGTGCTTATTGAGACCGAGCATGAGACATTTCAATTTTATCAGAAATATCTCAAGGAGCATTACGGTATTATACTGCCGGACAGCGCATTTCAATTAAAAGCGGGACGCAAGTCCGCTGATTTTTGGCAAGACGCCCTTACCGCAGAGCAGAGGAGCGTGGTAGACACGGAAAAATTAACCACATTCAAACGCAAACAATTCAATGCCCACCCAGATACCTATATAAAAAAGGCCTTCGGCGGGAAAGAACTTATACAAGCATTGCGGATGCGTGGATGGCAGACAGGCCTCACGACACAGAATGAAGAGCAAATGATGCGCACCGTTCTCGCATGGCTGGACATTGAGTCACTATTTGACGTAATGCTCTCACTTAAAGACATCACTAAGAAAAAACCGGATCCGGAGATTTACCTTAAAGCCGCCCAGTGCCTTGCTGTTGCTCCCTCTGCATGCATTGTCATCGAAGATTCAAAAGACGGCGTTGCATCGGCCAAGAATGCGGGTATGAGGTGCATCGGCATCGCGCATCCATATACATCCCTTGGAGACCTCGATCGTGCAGATACGGTCGTGCATGCATTGGCAGAGATTGCGCCCATTATCGCCATTCACGCAGACAAAAAAATGCAGACGAATCGGTGAGGACTCGTCTGCTTCTGTATCGGACTACAAAGACCTAGGAAAACTTAAAACTTTCCGGTTTGGGGAAGATGGGCAAATCGCCCGGCATGACACCATTCCTCCGGCTGTTGTCTACGCACACATCTATATGCTTCCAGTGAAGTTGGAAGTATCTCTGCTCAAACGCCTCGGTGAGGGCGAAGCGCTTCAACGCTTCTTCCCGGTCGCGATGCTTATCGCGCTCAAGCAATGAGTCAAGACGGACAACGGAAGGCGCATGGACATAGAACACGGCATGGAGCGTCGCCAGATGCGCAGTGGCAACTCCCTCAAAAATGAGGAGTCCTCCTTTTTCTTCTGGAGTGATCTCGATCGTGCCGGTAAGGCGACCTTTGTCAGCGCGGTTGTAAACGCCGGTCATGTTAACCGGCTTCCCCTCATGCAAAGTCCTAAGTACATCCTCGGCTTTTTGGAAGTCCCACCATGTCATTTGGTCGCGGCGGCGTGCGGCTTCCTCCTCTCCCGAGGCCTCGCCTTCGGCAAGCCATTGCGAACGCTCTTCGCTGGAGAACTTGAAGAATGCATCTAACGGCAGAATAGCGGCCCAGTAGTTCTTGCTCGCCGCAATGCTCTGAATCATAGGCGCGATATGGCTGGTCTTGCCGGCACCTGCTTGTCCGGTGACGCCCAAGATGCGTATTTCGCCGGGAACTAGATGCGACAGAATCATATCTGTGAGTGTTCCGTGCTTCATGGTTACTCTCCTAACATGTGGATGGTTTTTATCAAGTCGTCCCGTCCTTGGATGAGGATTGCTCCCGCAAATCCAGCAGCCAAAGCAGGATCGCAATCGCTACTTTCTCGATCGCCGATAGATATCCATTCGGATACGTCACTGTGCACGGCCTGCACAATACCCAAAAAGAAACCCTGATTTGGTTTTGAACAGGAGAAACTTTCGGGACCAAAAACGCGCAACGTGTCTGGTAATCCGAGTATCGCCAGAGTTTCGATGCCCACGGCCACAGGAGAATTTGTCCCGCATACCACATAATGGACACGCGGATGTGACACAAACATCTGAATCGCCTGGCATAACGCAGTGTCCCTGGAAAGCCAGTGTATGGGCTTCCATATGCTACACCGAACTCTGTTCCATTCGTCTGCAGGCATACCCAAAGCGTAGACCACCTGCGTGAGTGTTGCATCAACACCAGTCATGCGCCTGATATGTTTCCTGCGATTGCGAATATATGCTTCTGCTTCTTTGGTATCGCATTCGAGAAAATGGGCGATGGCGACTATTTCAGCTCTACCTCCAGATGAACGATACTGGGGCTGATGATACAGGGTATCATCAATGTCCAACAATACATTGACGGGTGTGGGAATATGTCCATATATCGTAGCCATACGGAACACCTCACGGGCTGATGTTGATATTTGTCTTCCTGAAGACCTGCATTGTCAATGATCTCCAAATGTATAATATACAACTACGGATGGGTAAAAGGTGTTTTGTCTAGGCGTTTGGGTGATATGCTGGAAGAGTATAGAATGGACACATGGATAAGCCCGCGTATGCCACATTCGCCGCAGGATGCTTTTGGTGTACGGAAGCCGTGTTTGACGCGCTGGACGGCGTGCTGTCCGTAGCCCCGGGCTACACCGGAGGCGCCAAAGACAGGCCTACGTACGAGGAGGTATCGGGCGGCGCCACCGGACACGCAGAAGCCGTGCAGATCGCGTATGATCCGGAGAAAATTGCTTATGACGACCTTCTGGAAGTATTTTGGGCCACGCACGACCCCACGACCATGAACCGCCAGGGGGCAGACACGGGCACGCAATACCGCTCGGTCATCTTTTACCACGACGAAGCCCAGAAACGCGCGGCAGAAGCGTCAAAGCAAAAACTCGCGGCGTCAGGCGAATTCAAAGATCCGATTGTTACGGAAATCACGCCTTTCCAAACATTTTTCCCTGCCGAGCAGTATCACCAGAAGTACTACAAGAGCAACAAAGACGCGCCGTACTGCCAGCTCGTCATCACACCAAAATTCCAAAAATTTGCGGAGAAATTCAAGGACAAACTCAAACCTTAGTGGAAAACTGCATACACAACTTTTGTACGGCCGTACAAAAGTTGTGTATGATGATTGTCATGGATAATGGCCACGCAGAAAAAACAGAGGCGGAATGGAAGCAGGAACTCACACCCGAGGCATATCACGTCATGCGAGAAAAGGGGACCGAAACGCCATTTAGCGGGGAATACGTGCACGCCAAAGAAAAAGGCATGTATCGGTGCCGCGCGTGCGGAGCCGAGCTTTTTTCCTCGGATGCGAAATTTGACTCTGGCACCGGATGGCCAAGCTTCACCGAGCCCGCAAATCTCGCACACGTCGAACTAAAAGAAGATATGCGTCATGGTATGCGCCGTACCGAGGTGCGGTGCAAAAATTGCGACTCGCACTTGGGGCACGTGTTTGATGATGGTCCTGCCGACACAGGAGGCCAGCGCTATTGCATCAACTCCGTCTGTCTCACCCTCGGTAAAGAGGGTAATGAGAATGGCTGAAGAGTGCCCCTGCGAGTAACCGCTTCTCTCGCAAAAGCGTTGCATTGAGATATCGCAAAATCTATGACAACAAAGATAGTGATAATCGGAGGAGGCACGGGTACGTCAACGGTGCTTGCCGGATTGAGAAAATATCCTCTGTCTCTTTCCGCACTTATCAGCACCGCAGATGACGGCAGTTCATCGGGTATCCTGCGTAGAGCATTCGGCATGGCGCCGCCCGGCGATCTGCGCCAATGCTTGGCGGCTCTCGGGGATGCTGGCGCCGAACATCTCAATTATCGTTTCCAAAAAGGGCCCTTTCGGGGGCACGCCATCGGCAACCTTCTCATCGCATCCGCCTATGAGCGATACGGCTCAATACAGCAGGCAATGGACATGCTGGCCCGCATATTCAACGCCAAGGGAGTACTCATTCCCATGACGTTGACGCCGACGACCCTCATAGCGCACCTTTCGGCGGGCAGGACATTGCGCGGGGAATCGGCGATTACGTTGGCACGCACCATCAGCACATCCCTCAAAAAACTCGTCCTTGCACCACTGCACATCAGGGCAAACCCGCGAGCGGTTGCGGCATTGCGCGAAGCCGATGCCATCATCGTGGGGCCTGGCAATCTGTACGCAAGCATCCTGCCCCATTTCCTTGTGCCGGAGATACGCAGAGCATTTACCGCCTCCCGCGCCAAGAAAATATATGTTGCAAACCTCGCGACCCAACGGGGGCACACCGACGATTTTTCGGTATCCGATTTTCTCGATGTTCTCGACCGCCGCTTGGGTCATGACGCGTTTACGCATGTGCTATACAATACAGCGCCTCTGCCGGTATCCGGCCGCGCGGGCAAAGTGGCGGCGGCACCCGTGCGGCCGCCTACGCAGAGGAGCAAAGGCATCACGTATGCCGGCGCGCGCCTTGCCGCCGCATCACTCAAAGTTTCCGGCGCCGCAGATCCCATCGCATCTCGGCGCAATCCTTTTCTCCACGATGCCGGCCGCATTGCTGCCGCCATCATCCGATGCCTATGATCATCCTTGATTTCGATGGCGTATTATTTAATGACGCGCGCTTCAGAAAAGATTGCGCGGCCGTATTCGCGCGTTTCGGGGTATCGCGCCGCCTTTACGGGCGCACATACGCACAGATGAAGGAGAGATATGGGGGACATCGCCACAACCGGCACGTTGCGATTCTTCGCGGCAGTATGCCTTCGCTCGATATATCGGGGCTCAATCGCGCGATGAACGCGCTGTTCGCGCAATCGCATCGCTACCTTTATCGGGACGCACTGCCCTTTCTCTCGCGCTGGAAAAAGAAAGGACACGCGCTCGCGATTGCCTCAAACGGAGATAGATTCCAAAAAAGAAAAATAGCGCATAGCGGCGTGGCGCCCTTCATGAGAAAGATCGTGGTGGGGGAAGGGACGAAATCCCCCTTCATCAGACGCATCGCGGCGTATGCCGGTGCAAAGGCAAAGATTTTTTTTATTGATGACAAAAGCGTGGTACTGGAAGAGGTGAAAAAAAGCATGCCGCGCGTGCAAATAATACAGGTCAGGCGGCGAAAAGCGCAGGAGTACAGCACGCATGCTTTCGCCGTTGCGCCGACCCTTGCCGCCGCAGATCGGTTTATCAGGTAGCAGGGAGCGCTTTCCAAGGTTACTTTTATCGGGTACCCTATGTTTTATTGAACGCCTGTCCCTCATCTTTTCAGGGACACGCACGCATACCGTTCCTTTCATACGCAGGGGGAGAACCATGAATATCAGCAGCGATGCTGCGCGGCGACTCGCCCGTATCCAGCAGGAACTGGCAAGGGCAGAGACGCCCTCCTTTCTGCCAGAACTTCTTGAACAGATTCCGCCGATGCGCCACGGAACGCGCGCCGTAATCTGTATACCCGTGGCCGCTTTTGGCGAACAGGAGACCGAGACACTACCCCATACGCTAGAGCAGTTGGAGATGCAGCACGGAAATAATTTCGAGATCGTGCTGTTTCTCAATCGTCCCGAAGGCAGGCATGCCGACCGCACTCTGCAGATCGCCAAGTACGCCCAAGAGCGTATGGCACATCTGCACATGCTGGTCAGTGAGATTCCGCGCGATAAAGTCACGATTGGCTATATCCGCGGACTGCTCCATGCCGTAGTCAGTGAACGCGCACGGCGTGCGGGCATCAATGACCTTGTTCACGTCGTCACCGACGCGGATATGGTTTGGTTGCACCCGCATCTCGTGCAAGCGCATCTGCAACGCCTGCAGAAAACGGGCGCTGATGCCTGCATCGGACAACTTGGTTGGGATCATCCAATTATCCCAACCCGAGAAGTACCGGCGCTCATCGTAGGAGATGCCATAATGCGCCTTATGCCGAAATACGCGAATAAGCGTATTATTGCGGAAGCGGCCGGAGGTAGGTGCATGTCTACGCATATTCTCGAAGAAGTCGTCTTTGCCCGAAACTTCGGGCGTGGCGTATTGGCGAACGTCTCGATCCGCGACAGCGCGTACCGCCGTGTCGGCGGTTACCACCCGCTCGCGCATGGCGAGGATTACGACATCATGCAACGCCTGTGGGAGGACGGACGTCGTGCAGAAAATTACGGCGCGCTGTGTTTCGGATGGCGCGAGCACGATGTAACCGTAACATCCAGCTCACGCCGCGCGCTGTGGGCACTGTATGCCGAAGGCCTGCCCATTGTCCGCCAATGGGACTATATGGGCTACAGTGGCCCTGGCACGCACGGTGCGTTGCCCGACATGGGCGCATACCGCACCACGGAACCGAATGCCGCTTTCCTCGTTCACCTCGTAAATGAGAGTTTGGTGGCGTTCCCTCTCCCGCCGTCTCTGCTCTCGCAAGCCGTTCCCGCCGTTCTCCGCGATATAGGGATCGGCGCGCGGGATTATACTTTACGAATGGTCCCCAGCGACGAAGATCCCACCCTCCGCGTGGCGGAGATCACCATCGGCAACCCCGATGGCCTGCTCTTATGGGTCCGCCGTCAGCAAGAGACGGACTGACCCCCCATCTTGCGTCTTTACAGACGCTCATCGACACCCGGGCCGGATTCGAATAGGACATTACGTTCTTTGAATCCGGCTCTCACCTTTTCACATACACCATCCTATTGATATATACATGCAGAAACACTACGGCGTCGTTGAAGGTTTTTTTTCAGAACCGCTTCCGTATTGGACCCAGCGAGAGCGCCTCAAAACGCTCGATTTCATACACACACATTGCCCGCGCGTGAATACGTATTTTTATGCGCCCAAAAGCGACCCGTGGGTCGTCGCGCATCCTTTGCGGATGTACCCCAAAGAAAAAGTGCGCCAGCTCCAGCATGCGGTGAAACGCTGTAAGCAATACGATCTTACGTTCGTGTATGGATTCAATCCTCCTTTTGTCTTGAACGCGGTCGAGAGTGCTTTTGACGGATACATCGATTCCATACTTCGCAAGATTCGGCAATTGCACGCGGTGGGGGTGCGATATTTTTGCATCCTCTACGATGAGATTCCTTTTGCCCTGAACTTTGATGAAGCAAAATTGAGATCAACGCACGACATGCGTATAGGGGACATCCATGCTCGCGTCATGAATACACTCCGACAGCGGCTTTCGGGAGAGATAGACGGATTATGGTTCTGCCCGCCGGATTATTCTTTCAGCCGCACGACGCCCTATCTGACCGCGCTCTTCGCACGCATGGATATTTCTATACCGATACTGTGGACCGGAAATAGTATTTTCACCAAAACGATTTCAGCCGACCTGATGCGCAAGGCGCGCCATATAGCAGGAAAGGAGCGAGACATCATCTTCTGGGATAATTATCCGGTAAACGATTGCCCGCATCCTCTGGGTACCTTTCATATAGGCGCATTCAACACCCAATCATCCGAGGCCCGCGCGGCACTCGCGGGCATCCTCATCAATCCCATGCGGGAGTGTTACGCAAATTTCATTGCATATCTTACTTTCGAATCATATCTCAAGAATCCTGACGTATTCGGGCGGGATACTGCGCTGGATGCCGCATTCCGCACCCTGCTCGGTGGCGGCGCACAGCCGTATGCGCGGCTGTATAAGACCTTTTCCGACAAGAACATTGCGGATGACGAACCGCGAGGATATTATAGAGCATTTCTGGAAGCGCGGAGCGCGGATGTGGCGCGCATCAATGAAGCGTTGGGGCGCGATCTGGCGGCACTGCGGCCGCCGCGCGCGTCTGCCGGCCGCTCATTTGTCCGCACGACAAAATCCATTCTCAAACGCGCGCGAGATATCCATACAATCTTTTCCCGGATGCTTTTGGAAAGGGGCTGGGAGAGGCGCTTCTTATCTGCCGATGTATTTCCGGTTACTCTGGATAAAAAGTATCTTACCCGGCAGTTCACCGTACTGCTCAAAAGAATTGCTCTTGCAGATACGCTGAACGGGGAGAGAAGCGCGCTTATCAGCGCACTCGCCAAGATGCGCAAAGACAACCATTTCTCTCTTCCCCGGCAGGAGCCCCGAACGCCCCTTGAAAGCAATCTCCTGAAATTATTGCGGCTCTTCATGACGTATCGTGTCGAAAACAAACTGAATATTACGAAAGCCGACACACGGGAGCTCGTGCGCATCCTCCGCGCGCTTATACCGCTTGAGCGGCATTTCTTTGTTCAGAAGATACGGCATCTTCCGGCCGGACAAAAAATAAAAGCGTTCATCCGACGGTCGCTGATGAACGCGTACTAGCGGCACGCGAGAATGTCGCTTAGGGCAGAGCTGAAGCGACGCCCTGTCTCTATTTAACCGCTTTGACAAGCGTGAGATGCTCGGGTGTGTTGACGCCGATGGATTCGGCGGGGTCGATCGGCATGGAGGCCAGGCATTCGCCGCCCGTGATGGCGATGTGCACCAAATCAGTGAGATAGTATTCTCCTTTCGCGTTGTCGCTTTTCAATTTCTTCAGATTCTCCCACAGCCAGGGCGCTTTGAACGCAAAGAATGCGGGATTGACTTCACGGATATTCCGCTCCGCAGACGTCGCATCTTTTGCCTCCACGATTGAGACGATGCGGCCTTGCGCATCCCGCACAATACGGCCAAAATCACCAAATGGCACGCGCCATTCGTTGAAATCTTCTACGATACTGGTCATCATAGAGAGAGCGCATCCTTCGCGTTCATGCAGGGTTTTGAGCTTGGCGATCGTATCGGCCCCCACAAACGGGTGGTCGCCGTAGAGCACGATGATATTGTCCGTGGTACCCGCAAGCAAGGACTCGGCGCATTGTACCGCATGTCCGGTGCCGAGCTGTTCTTTTTGATAGACATAATCATAGCTGTTACCAAGCGTCGAGCGGAGAACATCGGCGTGATGCCCCACGACCAACACCGGACGCTGGTCAGCTCCCGATACCCGTATCGCATCCAGAAGATACTGGATCATAGGGCGGCCGTCCAAAGGGACGAGCACTTTGGGAATGTCGGATTGCATCCGCGTCCCTTTTCCGGCGGCCAGCACGATCACGCGCGTATTCATGGCAAGAGTGTAGTATAGGGTGTAACGATATCCTGGAAACAAGAGTAACATGGAGCAGATTATTTTTATAGACAAGTCAAAAGGCATCACGTCCTTTGACGTCATACGCATGCTTCGGCGGACACTCGGTGTGCGCAAGATGGGGCACGCGGGAACGCTGGATCCCAACGCCACGGGGATTCTTATCGTAGGCGTGGGCGAGGGAACAAAGCATTTGCAAAAATACATAGGACTGCCAAAAACCTATGTCATGGATATTCTGCTCGGTGTGCGCACGGACACCGGAGACATCACCGGCAATATTATCGAAACATCTGTTTGTCCAACATTCAATGCTGGACAAGTCGAGCGCATATTGGAGGGTATGATTGGTTCAATTGCATTACCTATTCCGTCATACTCGGCGCTCAAGTACAAAGGTAAGCCGCGCTATGAGTATGCCCGAAAGGGGATTTTAATCGAGCAAAAAACGCGAAACATGGAAATATACGCTCTTTCGCTCAAAAGTATCGAGTACATCGACTATCGAGGTTTAACCTCGATAGTGCTTAAAATAGAGATGGATTGCGCATCCGGCACGTACGCGCGCTCCGTTGCCGAGGAAATCGGCCGCATGCTCGGCGTCCCTGCCACGCTCAAAGACCTGCGCCGCACGCGTATCGGTACATTCAGCGTTGAACAAGCGCGCATCTTGGAGTAACATACTTTGGTGATCAAAAAAATAAAAAATCTCAACAACTATCTTTTCATCACCGCGCCCGAGACATTTGCCGCCATCCCGCGCAGGTTTCTGCGACGCGGCGTCGCGGCATTTCCCGCTTTTGCGGACCGCAATTACCGCATTTATTTTACCGGACAATTTATCTCGCTCGCCGGATCATGGCTCCAGCAGGTGGCGCAGGGCTGG
>MHQR01000035.1:0-3330 GCA_001820725.1 Candidatus Sungbacteria bacterium RIFCSPLOWO2_01_FULL_54_21
ACCTTGAATGCAACAGACGAAAAACTAGTTGCCGAAGGCCACGAACTTGCGCAGGCAGTGTCCAAGAATATCGATCAATTTCGGCTCGATCTCGCCGCCGACCTGGTCTACCACTTCGTCTGGGACCGATTCGCGGCAGAGGTGCTCGAGGAGTCGAAGTCGATATTGAAGGGCGACGATGCTCCGACAAAAGCGTCCCGTGCGCGCGCGCTCTACGAGATACTTATCATCTCGCTCAAACTCCTCCACCCCTTCATGCCATTCGTCACCGAAGCCATCTGGCGTGAGCTCCCCGAAAATGACGAGAAAGACGCCGAGCTCCTCATGGTCGCGAAGTGGCCCCTGCTTCGCTGAAGCTTCGCAGGGCGAGCTACAAAAGGCCGTATAATAGAGCAATGGAGTTCCAGGGCTTCCTCTTTGCGATTGTGGGTGGCGTGCTCCCTGCGCTTGCGTGGCTGTGGTTCTGGCGGCGCGAGGACTCGCGGAGCCCCGAGCCGCGACGCCTCATAGCGCTCGCCTTCCTCTCGGGTATGGTCACCGTCGCAGTCGTAATCCCTATCGAGCGTCTGGCCGCAAATTATATCGAGTCATATGGCTTCGCGCTCGCCGCCTTCGCCACTATCAGCACCCTCGTCTACTCGGCGTGGTCGGTCATCGAAGAGGTCTGCAAGTACTTCGCCGCGCGCTGGACGGTTCTTTGGCGACATGATGACGATGAGCCCATCGACCCGGTCATCTATATGGTCACGGTAGCGCTCGGCTTCGCCGCGGCAGAAAATACCCTCTTTCTGCTCAGCCCCATCGCTGGCGACACCCTGCTCCAGACGGTGATGACCGGCAATTTCCGTTTCGTCGGGGCGACACTCTTGCACGTGCTCTCCTCGGCACTCATCGGCGTTATGCTGGCACTCTCCTTCTACAAGTCGAAAGCGCTCAAGCGGTACTATGCGCTCGTCGGAGTTATCCTCGCAAGCGCTTTGCACGCGATATTCAACTTCTTTATACTGAATACGGCGGAAGAACACCTTTTCCGCACCTTTGCGGCCGTATGGGTCGGTCTTGTCGTACTCATTGCAGTGCTGGAATTCATAAAACGCATACGAAAACAAATGGTATCCTGATGCTATGAAAAAACCTTCCTTCCTCTCGAGACTCACGGGTGATACCGACTCCGACTACGATGATTTCTTCGTCGAGCAAGGGGGCGAACGCGCCAAATTCCAGGGCAAGGGCGAAGAGCGCCGCGCACATATCGATGTCCAGCCCGAAGACAACGAAGCCGAGGAGCCCGAGGGCGAGCTCGCCGTCGATGTATACCAGACGCCCGATGCCATCGTCGTCAAAGCGCTAGTGGCCGGCGTACAGCCGACCTCGATAGATATCGCTCTCACGCGCGAGATGCTTACCATCTCCGGCCGTCGCGAGGACGAACGCGAGGTCGAGGAAGACGGCTACCTCCAGCGCGAGCTCTATTGGGGCGCATTTTCGCGCACCATCATCCTGCCCGAAGAGATTGATGTCGATATGGCCGAGGCAAGCGAAAAGCACGGCATTTTGATGATTCGCCTCCCGAAGATAAACAAGAAACGCCAGACAAAGCTCAAGGTGCGCAGTCGCTAGTCATGAGCGAAGTATTATCGCTCGACGGCTCGGATAAGATTGACAAAGATATCGCGCGCCTCAAGGCTCGAGCACTCGAAGAAATAGAGACGAATCCGAATCGACCGATGCAAAGCTTGCCGGCCACGGAGCTTCTCAAGCGTGCACTAGACTTTGCGAATAAGTATGGGAAGTTCAGGCCCATGCTCCGAAGCAATCCTCCGGCTACAGACGCCACTTTGAAACTGCAGATCGCGCGTCAGAAGGGCGACCATGATTCATTCGTTGTACGCAAACAAACTATAGCAGAGCGCTTCGAGAATATCGGCGTGAGTCCGGCGACCTCCTCATCGATTGCTGCCGCGCTTATGCGCAAGTACAACATCCGCGAAACGGCATAAAGCGAGAAGCCGGCATTTGCCGGCTTCTGTACGCTGTTCGATGGACGCCCGCAGTTCGGTTGGTGGAGCCCTCTCAGAACAGGAGAGACGAGATGGGCGGATGCTCCGGGTTCGCGACGGCGAACAATGCCACGATGAGCGCGGTGGCGGCGAGAGTCAATCGGCTCCGTGCCCACGCGAACACGGGCTTATTGGTCGCCCAGTTGAGTACGCTAAAGAGCAAAACGAGCGCGAGAGCACTTTCTACAGCAGCTTGGGCCATTTCAACCTCCCTAATCTCAGCGACAGTATGATGTAATATATTACGAGTTTGTCAAATGATTCGTGCGCAATCCCCCTGGCGCTATTCGAGCAGCCCGAGGCGGTAGATATCGAAGCTGTTCTCCCCCTCGAACATGTCCGACGGGTTGGGTAGGTAGAGGCGCGGTCGCGATATCTCGTGCGTTGCATCGTTGATAAGCCGCTGGAATACGGCAAAATCTTCCTCGCACGTGCGGTAGTCGATAGCATATTTCCGCAACTGCGGCTCGCCACCCTTATTGAGCGATTTCTTGCACTCGTAGACAATAAATCGTCGTACCGGGCGACCGAATTTCTCGCGCACCGTATAGTAGTTGAAGAGCGCTTGCATCACGAAGAGCGTCTTGCCACCTTTGTACGAACTGAATGAGTCGACGAATTTGTGGTCGACGATGTCGACCGCTCCCCGCTCGATGCGCGATTCGACCACGAGATCCGAGACCGCCTTCAGCGGCAGCGCAAGCCCAGGAACCGCAGCCTTTGCGACCACCTCGACGCCGAGCACTCTGTGCTTGGGAGGCTTCGCAAGATAAAAGGATGTCGCCTGCAAGAACTCGCGTTCCATCTTCTCGCGTCGCTCTTTGCGCGCGCGCTTTGATCGCGCCTTGCCGAAATTGATCTCGAAGTCGGCAACGCTTCGCATATATTCGAGCCCGAGCGCGACGGCGCCTTCTGATTCGATACCGCTATAGTAATGCTGCAGCGTGGTGTGTGCCGCGCGGCCGACGATGGATGAGGGATTCGCTGGCGTGTCGTAGATTTTTTCTACGTAGCGTTTGTACCAAGCGAGCTGATTGCGCAAAAAGCTCATCAGCGAGGAGTGGCTCCAGTATTCGATTGGAATGCGCGACGCGGCCTCTGCGCGGGTACGCGTTGCCCGCTTCGATTCCCTCCGTACCAACTGCGCCATGTACCGAGTATACCCCTTTGCTCAAGGAGCTCAGACGGTATAGCATCGTCCGTTTCTAGGTCGGCTCGGAAGCACTTCGTGTCTTCGAAGTCGCACGACGCAGGAGGGGGCGGCCGCGTA
>MHQR01000035.1:3340-4611 GCA_001820725.1 Candidatus Sungbacteria bacterium RIFCSPLOWO2_01_FULL_54_21
ACTTTTTACTACCATTGACATCATGTCTGCGACATTTTATTGTTTCCAACGGTCAACCAGAACGAGGACATTGCAATGCATCAGCAGTCGGGAGAGCGCCCGTTCCCAAACTCAGCCGGTGAGGTCATCGAGCGGATCCTCCTGCTCGAGACGGTGAATGTCGGCTGCGACCGGACGTGCACCTGTCGTGCAAAATTCGCCGCCATGATGAGCGAGGTCGAGGTGGCAAAGGTACGCCAGCTCGCAACCGAGGTCACACACGAACGCCGGCCGAGCGACGAGGCCCGGGTCAAGGGCCTGCTCGATGACACGATGACACCCCTCATGCGCGCCATGCTCAATCGCATGGCGGAGGATCGCGACGGTGCGTCGCCCGATTCAATCAGGGGCGGTCTGCGCGGCGCGACCATCGCACTGATGGAACTCATGGAGCTCGAGCTATTCGCCTACACTCTGGAGCTGCTCGCGGGCCAGCCGCAGCACTCCCACGCTCAGCTCGATGAGACACCCGAAGCGCCGGAGTTCCCAGGGCGACTCCACTGATGCAAAGAGCGCGGCCATCCTCGACGAGGATGGCCGCTCGACTTTTTATTGCCTACTGCGTAGGATGCCACGAGGGCATCCAGCCTGAAAGGGGCAACGATGGGATGGTGGGATGAAGCGCCGCAGATGGAGCGCCAGATATGGTTTGCCGCGTGTGCATTCCTGCTTCTGTGGGGTGTGAACACCGGGCTCGCAAGGCTCGATTCGCTCCCGACGGCGCGTGATTCTGCATTCGTCCGCGATATACGCGCATGCGGTTTCGCACCCCACTGCACGCGTTTCAAGCGTGTGTGGGTATCGGATATGTACTCGTGGGCGCGCAGGCGCTAGAAGGAGAACGACCATGCAGACGCTCGCCGATCCAGGCACACCGCTCACCGCCGAAGCACAGCGGGAGGCCGACCAGGCGGACCGAGTATTCGAGACGGCCGGAGCGTACACGCTCTGGCTCAACAAGCTCTATCCAACCGTGAAAGCGCGCGAGCTCGACAAAGAGCACACGCTCGACCTCTCGAAGCACGAGGATCGCGAAGCACTCGCAGCGCACCTGAAAGCACAGTGCTTCCTGCTCGTCATCAACCGCTCTCTCCGTAGAGAGGAGCTCAATGAATCGATGGTGCTCGGCATGCTTGCGATGGGCATGCTCGCCCTCGGCAAATCGCTCAACGACATCGATTTCTGGACGACCGCGCACATTCTTGGCGCCCCAGATTGACGGCCACGCGGCC
>MHQR01000035.1:4625-5765 GCA_001820725.1 Candidatus Sungbacteria bacterium RIFCSPLOWO2_01_FULL_54_21
CGATGTGGACAGACAGGAGGCGCGCATGAGAATGACACTCGAAGCACTCGCAAGGCATGTCGCGCGACGTGCACGGCAAAATCCGGCGGGCTATACGAGAGAGCTCATGAAAAAAGGCCTGCCTCACTCCGCCAAAAAGCTCGGCGAAGAAGCGGTCGAGACAGTCGTCGCAGCGCTCCGAGAAAACGACGAGCGGCTTGTCGCAGAAGCTGCCGACCTGCTGTATCACCTCGTGGTAGTCCTCAAGCTCCGCGAAGTACCGCTATCTCGCGTGCATCGCGAGCTGTACAAGCGCTCACGCAGGTCTGTCTTGGACCCAAAAGCGCTGAAACGCGGCACGTGAGGGCAAAAAATGCCGGGCTCTGCAAGAGAGTCCGGCCCGCATTTTTTGGTCGCGCTGATTACTTGTTTATTTAGCTAAATTAGCAAGTAGCATGGGGACGCGGCGGACGCGGAAGAATTCCCTGAGGGCCCGCAAACATCTTTTTTCACGCTGGCGTAAAGCCGTACCGAGGTGTAGATTAGCCGTAGGAAAAGATGGAGGAATCCGATGAATACTCTCGTGGGTCGTGTCGACCGCCATTCGCGCATCATGCTGCTCTCGCTTTGCATGCTCGCGGTGGTTGCTATGTTGCCCTTCGCGCTCAAGCCGGCATTTGAGAGCGGCGACTTTCGCTGGATATTGCTTTCTGCGGCCGGCGCATTGGTGTGCCTCACACTCGCTGTCACGATGACTGTGAGCCTCTCGCGTGAGACGGCGCAGCTCGCCCAGCGGCGACCACGCATCACCGAGCAACCGCTGCGGACCAAGCTCCACGGACTTTGGCACCTCATCGGTGAAAAATATCCGGATGCGCGCAACTCTATGGAGGAGACGCCGGACATCCGTCTATTCCATGATGTGAAGCCAGAGCGCGTCCCCTACTACACCGTGTACGAAGTGCGCAAAGGGCTCGAAGCGCTTGAGCGTGGTGATACCGAGCGCGCGTGGGAACGGTTCGGCACAGCGCAGGCGCTCGCCTGGGTGGCTGGCGTCGGCACAATGGGTCGCTTCGCACGCATCGACCACACGACGCGCTACGAAGACGACGATTTCTGAGATGGGGGGCGCGATGAGACGGACAGCGCGAGCAGCCGTAA
>MHQR01000035.1:5809-6779 GCA_001820725.1 Candidatus Sungbacteria bacterium RIFCSPLOWO2_01_FULL_54_21
CCACACCACGTGGACGGAGGCCTCGGCACTCTTGCTCGAGCACGTACGCCTGATACCACACGTGAGCAAGATCGCCTGCGGTATCATCCGCGCCAATGCGGGTCCTGGCCAGAGACGAGTCAAGATGACAGAGGAGCGCGGCGGGATACTGCTCACCATCCGTGGCAACCTGGCAGTGCAAGAGATGCGCCTATACGCGCCGGTGGAGAAGATGCAGGATGTAAAACTTGCTGTGGCGCGGACCATCCGCAACTTGGGCTTCCACCTCTCGTTCCGCAAAGACATGTAGCTCTAGCGGCCGGGCTCATTGCCCGGCCGTTTCCTTTTGGTGTGGCAATACGAAAGCGTCGGGTGTAGGCTTACCAAAGGAACATGGGAGAGACCGATGAAAAGCATTCTCGATTTCGTGTCGCGCTTTCGCCGACGTACTCGAATCGCGGTCGCCTTGGTCGCATTTGCAAGCGCGATCATATGCTCTTTGGTGGCTCTCGCCACTGCGAGCACGACAAGCAATGATTCGTGGATCGGGGTCGCCCTCCTCGTGAACCTCGCGTTCGCTGTATTCGTGACCCCCATTGTCGTGAGCATCGTCAACGAAAATTACGAGGCGCGCGGCATCCGCGGCATGTTTTATTCGGAGTGACCATGGACCGTGAGGCAACGCGGCTCGAGAAGGCGCTCAGCTCCGGACTCGCCTTGCTCCTCATCATGTTCCTTATCTGGGGCGGCAGTCTCCTTGTCCGCTAATCACATGGCCGGTCTCCCTTTCGGAGCCCGGCCCTCGCTTTTGTATTGACAATGTGCTATAAATGATGTCAGACACATGGAGAACGACAAATGACATATCCTGTAATCGACCTTACTGGCAAGAAAATCGCGTTTATGCCAATGGCCGAGGCAAAGCTCGACGGCTCAGAGCAGGTCTTGCGCATGTTCATGGTGACGCTTCTCGGCGATGTCGCCGGCGATG
>MHQR01000036.1 GCA_001820725.1 Candidatus Sungbacteria bacterium RIFCSPLOWO2_01_FULL_54_21
CTCCAGACGCTCGGTTTTGCTGATCTTCGGTCTCTTGTGCATACACTACGGATTGTACCGCAGTGTTCGGATTCAAAACGGAATGGATGCACCGGTAGTTCCTTGGGGGAGGAGAGAAATATGTTCTATACAAAATGAGGAGAATGAGATTTATTTCACTTCGGCTAACGCCCAGCCGGAGGCGGAGGGAGGAAAACATTAAGGCGCACACGTCAAACAGTGAGGTATCGAGGGGGGGCCTCATAAGACAAACCCCTTTTTGTTTTGCTCAATTTTATCAAGGTTACTTTAATACGCTCGAGCGTATTAAAGTAACCTATGAAGAAATCTGTTTGATTGTTTGAAGTTCCACTTCAAACAATGGCATGGCGCATGCGGGGGATGGGCGGAAAACACGGAGGGCACTGCTTTCGTTTTTTGCCCCAATTGTCCGGTGGGCAGTCTGTGTGAGCGCGTGCACGAGGATCAGGAGCCAACCCCTTGCGGAGGGAGGAGGGATTTGGTATATTCATACTTATGGAACCATCAGTCATAGCATCTGAAAATACGGGGATTCCGGCGACACCGATAGACCCGGAGCTTGAACAGATGATGAAAGCGGGGGTCCATCTTGGCCACGCCAAGACCAAGGACCATCCTTCGATGAAGCGGCACATTTTTGGTGTGCGCAATACCATCTCTGTTATTGACCTCCTTCAGACCAAAGAAGCGCTCGCCAAAGCAAAGGATTTTGTGTCCGGCATTGTCAGCCGCGGTGGACTCGTGCTGATGGTAGGCACACGGCCTGCCGCCCGCGCCCCTATCCTTGACGTTGCCACCAAGACAAATATGCCGTATTTCATAGAGCGTTGGATTGGCGGCACGCTGACCAATTACAAGGTCATCGGCAAGCGCGTTGAGTACATGATGCAATTGGAGCACGACAAGAAAAGCGGGGCCTTTGAAAAATATACGAAAAAGGAGAGGATGGGGAAAGACGAAGAACTTGCCCGTCTGCAGAAATTCTTTGATGGCTTGCGGCCCATGAAGCGCCTGCCGGATGCCGTATTTATCGTAGACACGACGTACGACGATACGGCCGTCAACGAGGCAAAGCGGATGAAGGTGCCTATTGTGGCGCTGTGCGATACCAACGCCAACGCGGCCGCGATTTCAAACCCTATTCCTTCCAACGACGATGCACTGCCCGCCGTTCGGTATATGATACGGGAGATCGGCGCGGCAATCGAGCAAGGCCTCAAAGAAAAACAAGCAGCCGCAGAACAAGCCCCACCCGCGGCACCGCCACAGGTACAGTAACATAACGGGTGTAGCTCCCATCCCATGATCTCTGCCGAAGCAATCAAAATATTACGCGGGCGCACTGGCGCTGGCATCTCGGACATAAAAAAAGCGCTTGAAGATGCAGGCGGCGATCAGACCGCGGCAGAAGCCCTGATTGAACAGCGGCTTGGTACCTCCGCGGGCAAACGCACCGGACGCGACACGACAGCCGGCGTAGTAGAGGCATATATCCATTCCAATGCCCACATCGGCGTGCTCCTGGCGTTGTCCTGCGAAACCGATTTCGTGGCGCGCAATCCCGCATTCAGACAACTCGCGCATGATATTGCCATGCACATCGCGGCCATGGCGCCAAAGGATACGGCAATGCTGACCAGCCAGCCCTTTGTAAAAGACCCGGGCAAAAATGTCAGCGATATTGTCAACGAATCCATCGGCAGATTCGGCGAAAACATCAAGATCGTGGAATTCACCCGCTTCGAGATCTAGCGTTTTCCCGCAGTTTTTTCTCATGCTGTTTGATCTCATTCTCATCTTCATCAGTGCCGCCAGCAGTGTTGCCCTGTGGTATCGGATGTCACAGAAGATCCCCGAACTGGTCGCTATTCCAGACGAGATCATTGTTGATCGCCTGCACGAGGATTCGGCCCGCATCCGCGTGTTCCTCCTTAGCTGGCGCCGCTATTGGCGGGAACGCGAGCATCATCAACTATTCCTGCGCTATACGGAAAAGACGTTATATAAAATCCATATTCTTACGCTAAGGGCGGATAATGGCATGGTGGCGCTCCTCAAAAAAGTACGCACGCTTCTCGACGGCATACCTGAAGCCGCGAGTACCGAACCCGTAGAAATGGTAGCCATGGAGACATCCACACCTCCGCCGACAACGCCGCCCCCTCCGATCATGGTCGCCCCGTCCATTGTCGTGCCACCGCCCATGCGCCCCAAAAACCAGCGCATGCAAGAAGTCCGCCGCAGGCGAACGCGCCACGTGCCAGTGTAGCTCAGTCGGCAGAGCAACGGTTTTGTAAACCGTAGGTCGTCGGTTCGAATCCGACCACTGGCTAAAAATGAATAGTGTCGGGGGCAGGTGGTAGAGCGGTCAATTACACCACGCTGTAAACGTGGCGCCTTCGGGCTACGGGGGTTCGAATCCCTCCCTGCCCACCCAGAGATAACATAAAAACCCCTTCCAAAGGGTTTTTATGTTACCCGCATTTTGAAGTTGCGGATGCTATGATACGATAAAAGCGAAGCTCGTTCTTTCTCCAATCAATGTGATACGCATTCGGAGAGGAGCATAACTCATGTCCATACATGATGCACTGCGCCAGCAGATGTTCGGTTTGCGGGATGGCATTCCCGACTAGCATCACCTGAAGAGCTGGCAGATGCGGCTAGAGAAAGCGGATGACTCCCGTGTCGTGATCACGACACCCGCGGCGCACCTGACCATTGTTGAACTTCTGGATACGGAAAGCACGGAACAGTCGACAGCTATCATTTGATTTTCTTAAGTTCAAGGAAGGCGTTTCCGCGAAATGTGGATAACTCCTAGCAGAGCGGCTTAGATAAGCCGCTCTTTTTCATTTTGTGTGAGTGGTTGCAATGTCTATAAATATGTGAGAAAGTGGTACTAAGTTTGATAGAAGTGGAGGGAAGTGGATAACTCTGTGGATAACTCTCCTGCTTTTGGGGATAACTGGTTCCGGTGCCGATATTGCGCGTCGTTGAGAGCATGGCACGTCTGTGCCGTACGGTTGAACCTCTCGCAACATCGGCAGTGGGGCACGGCAGCGCGACATGCTTATCGGCGAATACCAACACACGCTCGACTCCAAAAAGCGGCTAGCCATACCCTCAAAGGTACGTAAGGAACTTGGGGAGACGGCGGTGCTGACGCGAGGCCTGGACAATTGTTTGTCGTTGTACCCCATGCAGGAATGGCAGAAGCTGACGGAAAAGCTTTCGCAATTGCCAGTCGGGCAGGGGAATACTCGTAGTTTCTCCCGCCTCATGCTCGCCGGAGCCGTGGAAGTGGAGCTGGACCAGTTGGGCAGGATCCTGATTCCCGATTATTTGAAAGAATTCGCAGGACTGAAGCAGAAAGTGGTCATTGCGGGTGTGTATAACCGCCTGGAAGTATGGGATGAAGAGCGTTGGACTGCCTACAAGGCGGGCGTGGAAAAGAACACTGACATGATCGCGGAAAAGCTTGGCGAAATGGGACTGTACTGATCACCGACATGCACGAGCCGGTTTTATTGAAAGAGGTTCTAGACATATTCAACCCTCGTCCTGGACAAACCTACATTGATGCTACGATCAACGGTGGCGGGCACGCGCGGGCGATTGCAGAACGCGTAGGAAAAAACGGACGGGTCATCGGCATGGATTGGGACTGCGACATTATATCCGAAGCACGAAAAAGGAATGCGGAACGGGGAATAAAGAATATTGATCTCGTGTGCGAAACATATCGGAAGATACAGGATGTCGCACGCGAACGAGGAATCACGGATGTAGACGGCGTATTGTTTGATCTGGGTTTCAGCTCCTATCACACGGACCAATCGGGCAGGGGATTCGCGTTTTCAAAAGATGAACCGCTCGACATGCGCTATCATCCGGAACGCGACCGCAAGACCGCCGCGGACATCATAAACACATATCCGGAGAAGGAGCTCTCAGATATGTTCATGCGCTATGGAGAGGAGCGATTTGCGCGGCGCATTGCCCGCAGGATAGCAGAGGAAAGGCGGAAAAAGCGCATTGTCTCGACAAAACACCTTGCAGACATCGTGTGGCATGGCATTCCGCCCCCAGCTCGCAACGGCCGCATCCATCCCGCGACCCGTGTGTTTCAGGCCCTGCGTATTGCGGTAAATGACGAATTGGCATCTGTCCCGCTTGGGCTTACCGCCGCAGCGTCTCTTCTGGCGCCAGGCGGCACGATTGCCGTCATCGCTTTCCATTCACTTGAAGATCGTATCGTTAAAGATTTTATGAAACAACAGCACACATCCGGAATACTTCGCATACTCACTCCAAAACCCGTGCGTCCCCAGCCCGAAGAAATACATCATAATCCGCGCGCGCGCTCTGCGATGCTCCGTGCCGCCACGAAAAACTAAAGAAACATGACCGCACTCATCCTCGCTCACCGCAGAATAGCTTCCTCTCTCCCGTTGGCGCGTTTTTCCATTGCCCATGAACGCTTGATGGCATTCCTCCAGAGCCCCGTGCTCACGAGTACCGCGATAGCTGTTTTTATGCTTGGCACTATAGTGTATATCGGTATGCTTGTCATGAGCTTTGACGTCGGTGTGCGCCTGCGCGATATCTCCGCAGGGACGAGCCGGCATGGCGAAGAGGTCACGCGTATGGAATTGCTCGAGCGCGAACGGGAAGCCGGATTTGCGTCACTCCACCAGGCAACGCTCAACAGCATGCAGGAGATCTCCCAACTCAAGTATCTCGCACCGGGAAGCACGGCCGTATCGGAAGCGCGAGGCGATACTCGCTCTCATCAGTAGCCGATTCCACCCAATGAAGTCATCTTTTGCTCGTACGCTTGAGGGGCGGATGCGCTTTATCCTCCTCTTTTTTTTGGCGGCCTGTGTTGTTCTGCTCGGACGACTGTTTCAGATGTCCATAATCCAGCACCAGGAATACGCCCGCCTGGCATCCCGCCAGCATAGCATTACCAAAGAGCTTTCATCCGAGCGCGGCGTTATTTTCGCCGTGGATAAAAGCGGGGGAGAGATCCCGCTCGCATTCAACAAGACGTATAAAGCGATGGTCGCGTCTCCGCGCATCATCCAGGATGCTGACGCTACGGCCGCATTGATTGTCGAGAGTTTCGGCCTGGACAAGGAGGAGATCAGTGAAAAACTTGGGAAAAAAGACGATCCCTACGAAATTCTCGCGCGGAAAATCGAACCCAATACGGCCAATGCTTTTCTTGCAAAAAAAGTTGTCGGCATTTCCTTTGATGACGAGGTGCGACGCGTATACCCCAACGGAAGGATGGCTTCCACTATCCTCGGCTTCACCGGCGGTGACCCCGGAGACCCCAAGGGCCAGTACGGCCTGGAGCGCTTTCTCAACGATGAGTTGTCAGGCACCAAAGGTGTGTTCAAGGGCGCGAAAGACGCATCGGGCTTTGTGATCGCGCTTGGCCGGCGCCTGTTTCATCCGCCGAAGAACGGTTCGGCCGTCACCCTCACGGTTGACTATCATATTCAGCAGAAGGCCGAAGATGTGTTGAAAGCAACGCGCGACAAGTGGGGCGGCACGAGCGGCCTTATTCTTGTCATGGACCCTACGACCGGCCGCATCCTTGCGCAAGCCACAGCTCCCGGCTTTGACCCTAACGCCTATTCAAAAGAGAGGGACTACACGGTGTTTCTCAATCCTGCGGTTGAGTCGTCGTACGAACTTGGTTCGGTACTCAAGCCCGTTACCATGGCGGCCGCGATCGAGGAGGATCTCGTCACGCCCGCATCCACCTACCGCGACACCGGACAAGTAAAGATCGGCGGTTATACCATTCGTAACTTCGACGAGCAGGCATACGGCGTGCAGACCATGAGCCAGGTGATCGAGAAGTCGCTCAACACGGGCCTGGTGCATGTGGCGCGGCTCCTGGGACACGAGCGGCAACTTACGTATTTGAAAAAATTCGGATTCGGGGAAAAAACAAATGTGGATATGCCCGGGGAGGTAGGCGGCAATATTTCAAACTTGGAAGCGGGGCGCGACATTGATTTTGCAACCGCGTCCTTCGGCCAGGGCATTGCTGTAACGCCTTTGCAGATGGCGCGTGCCATTGCCGCGATTGCCAACGACGGCACTATGATGCGGCCATACATCGTGCACAAGATCACGGATGATTCCGGCAATGAGGCCGTGACCCAGCCGGAGGCCGTGCGCAACGTTATTACCAAAGAGACAGCCGAGCAGTTGCAAAAGATGCTCGTGTCCGCCGTCAGGAGCGGTTTTGAAAATCGCGCCAAAATTCCAGGGTATTTTGTGGCAGGAAAAACAGGCACCGCGCAGGTGCCAAGCAAAGATGGCAAGGGATATTCGGATGCCGTAACGCACACATTCGTAGGATTTGCCCCCGCGTTTGAACCGCGTTTCCTCATCCTCCTGCAACTCAACGAGCCAACAGGTAACCGATTCGCGGCCAATACTCTGACGCCAGCATTCCATGACCTCGCCACGTTCATCTTAAATTATTATGAAATCCCCCCCGACGAAAAGTAAATCTTCACAGGGGTTGAACCCCTGTAGGGTTTGCGGATAGAATGTAAGTATGCCTGTTTTGAGACCAAAAATGATTATTGGAGAACTCTATCATGTTTACAACCGCGGTGTTGAAAAGCGGATTATTTTTGTGACGCGGCAACATTATATGCGTTTTGTTGCGGCAATGCGATTTTTTAATACCTCGCGCCAGGTTACCCTGCGGGATTTTTTAGGGAGCAATAGTGCCAAAACAACAGGGGTTCAACCCCTGCAAGCGGGGCGACGTTTGGTACAGATTGGCGCGTTTATTCTTATGCCTAACCACTTTCACTTTTTGTTGAAGCCATTGGTGGAAGGCGGGATATCGCTTTTCATGCAAAAATTAGGATCAGGATATACTGCTTTTTTCAATCTGAAACATTCACGAAGCGGGGTATTATTTCAAGGCAGATATAAGGTGAAGCATATTGATAGCGATCGATATGCGAGATACATACAGGCATATATTCCTTTGAATGCGCTTGATCGGGCGATGCCTGATTGGCGGGAGAACGGCATTAAAAAAATAAATGAAGCCAAGCGCATTGCCAGCGTCTATCCATGGTCAAGTTTCTCCTCATACATCGGTGAAAATAGCTTCCCTGATATTCTTGAGCCGACATTCATCCATGATTTTTTTGAGACAAAAAAGGAGTTTGAGAATTTCGTATTTTCGTGGAGTGAGGATGATAATAAATATATGCCGGGAGCGGTAGCTGGATAGATTACAGGGGTTGAACCCCTGTATCCAACCTTTGTATCCATGTACTTTGTGAAATAGAAAAGCCGCCCGCGGGGTGCGCGAGCGGCGATGATCAAAGAGGGTATTTTATTCAAAATCCTCTCTCACCGTGAGCATACTGTCGAGGAAGAGAAAGAGGAAAAGCGTAATCGGTCCCCCAATGATTGCTGCGACTCCGATAGGCGCATATCTTGAAGATCCATAGTTTTCAAATGCATCTTCAAGGATCAAAAATGCTAATAACGCGCATCCAAGATGGACTAACGCATAAGAAACAATCCCTACCCAGATATACCACGGCACGATTTTCTCCTCCTGGTCATTGAGTGTGAGTGTGCCTCTTGCGATAATACTACACATTTATGTCTTATAAGTCAATTTTACAAAAAATACTGGCGATGATGGCGCGGGCGACGATACGCAAACATAAGCCCACGATTATCGGCGTGACCGGGTCCGTGGGCAAGACATCTGCGCGTCTCGCGGCCTTTGCCGTGCTTAAACATAAATACCGCTCCGCCACGGCAGAGAAAAACTATAACAACGAAATCGGCTTGCCGCTTGCGATTCTCGGCATGCCGCACTATGGCAGAAATATTTTCGCGTGGGGCGTGGGACTCGCCATGGCCGTGCTCAAAATATATGGTCTTGCGAAGATGATAGAGTATCCGGAGGTGTTGGTACTGGAATATGGCGTTGACCGCCCCGGCGATATGGACGTGCTTGTCTCCATCGCGC
The DNA here is from genome assembly GCA_001820725.1 of Candidatus Sungbacteria bacterium RIFCSPLOWO2_01_FULL_54_21. Taxonomy (GTDB): domain Bacteria; phylum Patescibacteriota; class Minisyncoccia; order Sungbacterales; family HO2-52-23; genus WO2-54-10. The sequence goes on from MHQR01000036.1 coordinate 8,060, forward strand.
GGCCTGATATTGCCATGGTGACCGCCATCGGCGACACACCGGTACACGTAGAGTTTTTCAAAAATCCAGAATCCCTGATTGAAGAGAAATCCAAGCTGGTTACGGCTTTGCCTGCCCAAGGATACGCGATCCTGAACCATGACGATCGCGTCGTGTACAACATGCGAAGCAAAACCCACGCGCGCATTATTACGTTCGGCCGAGACGCGCATGCGGACATAAAAATCGCCAATGAAAACCCTGCCACCTCCCTGTCCGGCATGACCTTCAAACTAGAATACAAGGGAAGCACCGTGCCCGTACGCCTCGACGGCCTCTTGGGAGCTCCGCAAGTATACGCGTGCTCTGCAGGAGTAGCGCTCGGCATTGCTATGGACATGCACTTGGTTGAAGCGGTCGAGGCATTGCGCGGGTACATGCCACCCCCCGGGCGCATGCGCATCATCGCGGGACTTCGCAGTTCATACATCCTCGACGACACCTATAATGCGGCACCCGAAGCCATGCGCGCGGCTCTCGACACGCTCCGTGATCTACCCGCAGAGCGCAAGATTGCCGTGCTCGGCGATATGCGCGAACTGGGACAATACACGGAAGATGCCCATCGCCTCATTGGCAGACAAGCCGCCGCGTGCGCGGATATGATTTTCTGCGTGGGTGAATACGCGCATTATGTTGCGGACGAAGCCGTTGCATGCGGATTCCCCCGCGCAAAGATTTTTGCCGTTCCCGATTCCCTATCAGCCGCCAGGGCCCTGCGCCCCGTAGTAGAAAAAGGGGATCTCATCCTCATAAAAGGGAGCCAGAGCAGGCGCATGGAATGGACAGTCGAAGCCCTCATGCTTCATCCTGAAGAAGCAAAAGACCTCCTCGTCCGCCAAGAGCCGCACTGGAAAAGCTAGAAATCATTTCCTTTTTAGCTCTAAATGATGTATAGTTTGAAGATAATCTTTCTCATATGTACGCAGGCGGGTTGAAGCTAAAGGTCAGGAAACTAAGGAAAGAATCCGGTTATACCTTTAAAGAAATAGGAGCAAACTTTCCTTTCCTCAGTAAAAGCACCATTAGCGAATGGACGCGTGATATCCTGCTTGCAAAGCATCACAAAGAGCGGATAGCTCAGAAAGAGTTGCGAGGCAGAACAGAATTGTTTCACCATAATGAAGAAAGACGCCGCATGGCATCTCGTACCTCAGATCTTATCATCTCAAAAGCAAAAGAGGAGATCGCTGGATTAGAAAAGCGAGATCTTCTTATCGCGGGAACCGCACTCTATTGGGCTGAAGGAACTAAGAAGAGTAGATATACTCTTGAAGTCGCCAACTCCGACCCTAAGCTTATAGCCCTCATGATGAGATTCTTTCGTGAGATATTACATATACCTGAGCAGAAATTCAGATGTGGGCTTATGCTTCATCCCGGACTTGATATAAAAAGAGCAGAATCTTTTTGGTCTTCCGTAACAGGTATCCCCCTCGAGCAATTTAATAAAACATATATAAAGGCGCCAAAGAGCAGTGCTGGGAAGATGCACAATACTCTCTATGAAGGAACGGTAAAAGTAAGAATCCATGATGTGCATAGAAAATCCCAGATAAAAGGATACATTGAGTCACTTGCGTTGGCAGTCTAGAAATTACGCTCCTATCGTCTAGCCTGGTCTAGGACATCGCCCTCTCACGGCGGAAACCCGGGTTCGAATCCCGGTGGGAGCATTATGAAGGATTATTTTACTCTGCGTACTCTAGGTATAATTTTCTTGCTTTGGACCACTATTTCCGTAGTGGTTATTACTGTTTTCTTCGGATTACCTTCGCGTAAAGAATTTGATATTTCACTTGATCCTACTAGCTCTCCAGCCATCAGCTATCATCGCTATCTAAGTTGCGTACCGCGTGAATGCCCGTTTCCACATTTTATTGCAAATCTCTTCAAGATTCCTGAGAAACTAGAATACTATACTATCTGCCTTGAGAATCGTGCTGTCGTGATTGATAGCGAGCAAGGTAACAAAAGAATTTCTGAAAAAGACATTCTCCCGCCAGATCCACGTAAGATTACACTTTATATCACAGATGCTCACAAGATAATCGAACAAATTCCAGTTGAATTACTGAGTAAGGGGTGTAAACGATTAGACTCTATTGCATCGTACAATTACCTTATTGAACATCCAGAAATCAATATTTCTTCGACTGCGACACCCTATGTTTCAAAGGCAGATATCGTTATGAATGATTCAAAACTTTATATAAAAACAGACCCTACTGCCTGGTTTTTAGAACTTCTGAGAATGATTTTTTTAGCGCATATTCTATTCTCTACTTGAGCGAGGTGAGAAATCCCATTTTATTCTGTGCGTTATAAAGAGTTTCTCTTGCTATGGCGCGCGCTTGCTCGGCGCCGTCTTTGAGAATTTTGAGCAATGCATCCTGGTCGCCTGCACGTTCGTGGTAGCGCACTTGGATGGGTTCTAGCTTGGCCACGAGCAGTTCAGCAAGGTCTTGTTTAAATTCCGCGTATGATGTGCCGCGATATTTGGTTTCCACATCAGCGACTGCACTTCCAGAAAAGGCGGAGAAAATGCGCAGGAGGTTTGCGATGGCGGGCTTGTTCTCTTCATCATACGCAATCTCTTTTCCCGAATCCGTAATCGCAATCTTGATCTTGCGCCGGATATCATCGGGGGTGTCCAAAAGCCCGATGTAGTTATTGGCGCTCGGCGTTGATTTGGACATTTTCTTTGTCGGGTCATCCAAGCCCATGAGACGCGCCGTATCTTTTTGTATATGCGCTTTGGGAATCCTGAACGTATCGCCGAAGCGATTGTTAAATTTGTTCGCCAAGGAGCGCGTCAACTCTAAATGCTGTTGTTGGTCTTCGCCCACGGGCACGCTCTCGGTCTGATACAGCAAAATGTCCGCCGCCATGAGCACGGGATAATTCAAAAGCCCTGCCATTTCTCCTGACGTATCTTTCTTTTCCTTAAACTGCGTCATGCGCTCGAGTTCTCCTAGGGGCGTGATGGTGTTGAGGACCCAGGCAAGTTCGGCGTGGGCTGGGACATGGGATTGGATGAAGATGACTGATTTCTTGTGGTCAATGCCGCAGGCAATGAGCAATGCCGCCACTTCAAGAGTTTTATTTCGCAATGCCTCTGGCTCTTGCGGCACGGTAATCGCGTGCAGATCAGCGATCATAGCAAACACCCGATACTCGCTCTGCAAATCCACCCATTGCTTTATGGCACCCAAATAGTTGCCAATATGCAAAGCGCCGGAGGGTTGGATACCACTCAAAAGAATTTGTTTGTTCATTTTTTTCTGCGCCCCCACCATCGGATGAATCCGATGCCATTAAATTCTGTAATGATACCAAGCACAAGTATGATGACGACACTATATCCCGCAAAGTCCATAACTCGTTGTTACACTTCAATGACCACCGGCAGTACCATGGGGCGGCGCTGGGTTTTGTTGAAGAGATGCTGGCCGATTTTCTCGCGCAGTTCGTCTTTCACGTGCGTCCAGTTGATCGGATGCTCGCCGCCGATGGTTACATCTTCCACGATCTTGCGCGTGCGATTGCGCACGTCCTTAAGCATCTCCTGCGATTCCTTGAGATAGATGAAGCCGCGGGAAATGATGTCAGGACTGGTCCGCACCTTGCCCGTTTTGGAATCCACTATAGTAATGATAACAAAGATGCCGTCCTCGGCCAAATGCTGGCGGTCGCGCAACACCACTTCTTTCACATCGCCCACGCCCAAGCCGTCCACCATCACATAATCAGTCGGCGCTTTTTCCTTGGTCTTCTTTATTTCCTCGGCGTTCATGCTGACCACATCGCCGTCCTCGGCCACGATGACGTTTTCTTTTCGCACACCCATTTCCTCCGCGAGTTCCGCGTGGAGTTTGAGCATGAAATAGTTGCCGTGAATGGGAATGAAATATTTCGGTTTGGTTAATTCGATCATTTGCCGCAATTCGTCGCGCTTGGCGTGGCCGCCCGCGTGGATGTCCATCGTCGCATAGTGATATACTTTGTGCACTTTTTTGTAGAGTACGTCTTTGAGACGCTGTACCGTCGCCTCGTTGCCCGGAATCACGGATGAGGAAAAGATCACCGAGTCCTGCGGGCGCAGATTGATGATCTTGTGCTCGTTGTTGGCAATGCGCATGAGCACGGCGCGGTCTTCGCCCTGCGCGCCGGTGCACGCGATCGTAATCTGATTTTCAGGGTAGCGATCCATATCCTTCACATCGATAAGCGTGCCCTTTTTCAACTTGGTGTAGCCAAGCGCCTGCGCCACCGCGACGTTCTGCTTCATGCTGTGGCCTTCAATCACGAGCTTGCGGCCATATTTTTCCGACAGCCAGATCAATTGCTGGATGCGCGTCAGAAGCGAGGAAAACGTGGCCGCGAGAATACGCCCGGGAGCGACTTTGAATATCTCTTCCAGGGCTTTCTGCACTTCGGCCTCCGAGATCTGATGCCCGGGCATTTCGGCATCCGTGCTTTCGCCAACGAGCAGGAGCACGCCATCACGTCCCAGTTGCGTGAGCCGCGCTATGTCAGCGGGTTGTTCATTGACCGGCGTATGGTCAAATTTCCAATCGCCCGTGTGCACGACCGTGCCAACCGGCGTCTTCAGCACCACGCCTACGCTGTCGGGAATGTTGTGATTGACATGGAAAAATTCCACGCGGATGGCACCGAGCTGAACCACGGAATCCGACGTTACGACGTGAATTTCGGGTTTTGCGCCGTGCTTGAAATCCTCCTGGCGCTTGAGGATGACGCCGCGCGTCAGCGCCGTCGTATACATTGGGGGATTACCCAACGCATCCAAAAGATGCGGGATTGCCCCGATGTGGTCATAATGCCCGTGCGTGATGACAATGCCCCGGATATTTTTGCGCCGCGGCTTGAGATATTCCACATTGGGAATGAGGTAATCAATGCCCGGCATGTCCTCGTCCGGCCATTGCAGTCCCATGTCTACGATGACGATGTCGTCCTCGTACTCATACACATAGCAGGAGCGCGTTACTTCGCCGCACCCGCCAAGGGGAATAAAACGCAGGTGTTCTTTGTGCACGAGGGGAGCAGGGGAGCGCAGATGCGCAAACGGCTGTCGGCCGCCTGCACCAATCCCGTGCGGGGTATTGCCGCGCGGATGCCGCCGGACGGCGTCCGTTTTGTGGCCGTATGGCGGAGGTCCTGGGCGTCCGGGTCTGTGCCGAGGCGTAGGTGATGATTGATGCATAAGAGATGTATGCTTGCGGATCACACATCAGTACGAATCGGAAAGATAGGCAATGCGTATGATCCGCAGAAAATAAATAGGTAAATAATGATAATAAACAAGGGCATAAAACGTGTGATGTGCACGAGTTTTTCTTGCAGTGCCGAGGGGGAGATTTGAACTCCCACGAGCTTGCGCTCACAGCGCCCTGAACGCTGCGTGTCTGCCAGTTTCACCACCTCGGCTTATAAGTACTCGGCGAAGCCTCGAAACAAAAAATTGTGCGAGGCGGTGATCCCGGGCGCTTTTGCGCCCGCTGGATGGTACGCCTGCTCCCATCCAACCCACCTCGGCGGAATAAAGATAAGATTTCAAAAACAAACACTCACTACGAAGAGAAGTAACGTACGCACAGCGTACCACCATCCGAGAAATAATGCAAGCGCTGGGTTCGCCTATCGCAATATTCTCTGCGTCTCCCGATACCAGGTGTTTATTTCATTGAAACGGTCCGAGGGCAGGGAAATGCGCGAAAGGGCCACGCCTTCCATGGCGCGCGGCAAGAGATAGATGAACATCTGTGTGTAGAGAGGAACCGCCGGAATCTCCGCCGCCGCAATGCGCGCAAAGTCGCCGTATAGCGCGGCGCGTTTTTGCGCATCGGTGCTCCGACGCGCCTCTTCTAATATCTTGTCCCCGCTCCGATGCGCAAAAAAGGCAATGTTGAGGCCTGGATCTTTTATCTGCGACGAATGCCAGAACGCGAACGGGTCCGGTTCATAGCCGTAGACCTGGCCGAAAAGAAGCATCTGGAAATTGCGCGGCCGGATGACGGCGCTTTCAAGATCGCCAAACGAGCGCGTATCAATCGAGACGCGAATACCCGCCTCACCCAGCATTTCCTTGATCAAGGACGCGGCGCGCACGAGTTCCGGAGAATCGCCAGTGGATAAGCCCAGCTCCAGCATCTGGGTCTCCGTCTTTCTCTTATCCCTGATTATTTTTTCATACATACCATCCCCGTCGGCGTCTTTCCATCCCGCGCTTTCGATCAGCTTCCTGGCCTTGGCAGGATCGTGCGGCAACGCGGGGACTGCATCAGCGAACGGGCGGGACAGGGGGAGCAAGGCCGCCATAGCAATGCCGCCGCCGGTCGTTGCCTGCTCTGCAATGCGCTCACGGTCGATCGCGTAGGTAATGGCAAGGCGTATTTTCTTGTCAGCCAGCGCCGGCGCCTGCTTCTCATTGAAAAATACGCTGAAGATGCGCGGGGTGGCAAGCGACAGAACCTGTACCGCGTCTTTGTTGAACTCATTGGCGCGCACCGATGAGACCGGCCCGAATCCCTCAATATCCCCCCGATGCCACGCAGAGATCATATCCTCCTCATTATTGAAAAACACAAATGTTATCTCTTTGAGATACGGCCCCTCGCGGTGGAAATCGGCGTTGCGCGAAAGCGCGTACCATAACAACGAGCCCGCCCCATCGCTCTTGAACCGTTTGAGCCGATAGGGGCCGGAACCCACGGGGCTAAGATTGAGGTTATGCAAAAGCGCGGCGCCGGGATCAACGTGTTCCCAGAGGTGACGAGGGATGATGCCCTGCGTCAGATTTTCAATAAAAGGAGCATAGGCGGTGCGCAGAGTAAAGCGCACGGTATGATCGTCAATCTTTTCCGCTTCCACCCCTTGCCAATTCAGGCGAAACGGACTTTTATACTGGATGTTTTGGATGCGCCGGACCGTGAACACCACGTCGTCTGCGGTAAGCGGCGTGCCATCGTGCCACTGCGCGGCATTGCGTAGCATTACCGTATACACCTTGCCGTCTGCGCTGATCTCATGCCGCTCGGCCAAATCCGGCTGAAGCGCGCCGGTGCCGTCATAGGTGAACAAGCCAGAAAATACCAAACGGCTGATGTCGCGATCCGCATCCTTTACCGCATACAGGGGATTGATCATCTCCGGCGTGCCGATCACGCCTTCGGTATACGAGCCGCCTACCTGCGCAACCGCTCGGGTGATGCCCACATATGCCCGTCCCAAAAAGGCAGTGCCGCTCAAAAGGACCGCTAATAGCAAAAAGAGATACAAGCGCTTTTCCTGTGACGACAGGATACGGGGGAAATAAAGTATCTTGCGAATACTCAACATCCGCCATCGGCGATTGAGCCGCAGGATATTCTCGTACATTTCCTCGATACGTCCGGTCATTACTATCGTACGATAATATTCATCGCGGCTCCCGCCAAAAAGAGCACGGCGAGCACGATCGTGCCGGTAAACAGTACGCGCTCAACTCCGCGGCGGCTACGGTAGAATCCGCCCGAGCCGCCCAGCACCGGGGACAGGCCTCCGCCCCGTCGCTGGAGCAATATGGCTATCATCAGCAGAATGCTTACGATGATCTGAAAATACGTAAGGAATATGAGCATAGCAAAACAGTAGACGGCGTTAAAAACTAAAAGAAGTAATTAACCACAGCAAGAACGCCCGCGGCCTTGATAAGTGTCAGATAATCATGCGGAAAAGCCGGCGCCAGAACCCATCCGATGAGGAACAAAGCCGCCAGATTTATACCAAATTTCCAGAGGATCTTTATCACGGCAATCAAGATAACCTCTACAGGATACCACAAGCAAAAGTGTAAACAAACTTGACAATAACTGCATAAGTGCTATAATGAGACCACGTTCCTTCAACCAACAAGACAAGACAGGGAGAGCAGGATGAAGAAGATTACCGCTATCACAACGGCAATTCTCGTAGCTGTTCTGTTTGCGCAGCTCACGCTTACGTCCCCGGCAACAGCACCGCTCCTCATGCGTCCGATAGAGAGGTTGCTTGGCGAGAACACAATTGAAGCCGGACTCGCATGGATCGCGAGACTCATTTCTGAGTCATCCGACACAGAGTACGACTTTACCAAAACCATTGACAAGTATGGTTTTGTGCAGGTTGCTCTCCAGTATCATCGAGGGGTGATCGCCGACCGTCTGGCAGAGGAAACTTCGATTCGCAATGATCGCGGCGAGCATGAAATGAACATTCCTGCGTATAACGCGGGGATGAAGCATCTTATCCACTCGCTCCGCGCGGCGTGGGCAACGACAAGCACGGAAACGCTTTTCATGGCCTACAAAGCCGTGGAGCCAAGAATCGTCGGGACGCTTCTCCGACATCGCGTTCTTTTTGCGATCGCGCACCGCGATCTTGTCAAAATGCGTGCGCACCTCGCCGACCCCACGCACCATATGGGCGCGGAGGACGTGGAACCTGATTTCTCCCACAAGCTGATTGACAGACGCTTGGGAGAGGTTAGAGGGGCTACCAATTCCCAAGCAGAGGTGGACGCAAAACTCCGCCTCATGCGAGAAATCGTCCAGAGCTTGATAACGGCTCTGGAAAAACACCCGTCTTCTTATTAGCCAGCATGTTTGAAGTTCCACTTCAAACACGGCTCACATCGCCCCGCGGCTCACGCCACGGGGCATTTTTTTCCATTGAAGTAGCATTTCACTG
>MHQR01000037.1:0-44547 GCA_001820725.1 Candidatus Sungbacteria bacterium RIFCSPLOWO2_01_FULL_54_21
TGATTGCTTCTTTTACTCTTCGTTCTCCGCCCAGTTTTTGAAATGGGCGATGAAGAGTTGCTGTCCCAGCTCGTCTCCGGGATGATAGGAACGCGCCAGTTGTTGGAGGAACCACATCGTCCGCAGATCTTGCGCAATCGGTACGAGCCGGAGAATCATGCCTCTCGTATCGCAGAGCGCCGCATCCATGTCTCCATTGATGCCGAGTCGGGCGCCCGGTTGGATTTGGTACGCGATGGTCTGAAACCACTCGGTCGCTATCTTGCGCGGTGTCTTTTGGTTTGAGTGACTTGCGATGTCGTTGCGACAGTCGTTGGAAGAAACAAAAGCGGCGAGATCCGCGATGCCGCGTTCTACCACCGCGACAAAGAGTAGCGCCACTGACTTTGTTGCATGAAAATCACGAAGGAGCGAAAAGCCATTCGCAAGCAGTTCCCGCCATGCCTCATCGGAGAGCGGGCAGGCACTCTTGAGCATCGTCTGCCCCTCATCCCGAAACCAATGCATGACATCCGCCGAGAATGCGAGATGGTCAATCGCGCCAGTGGTATCAATCTTCACTGACCATTGATTCACTGCCACTTTTCTCCAATCGTACTCCGGCATATCGCCTCCTCTATGCGTTGAGGTCAACGCAATCTGCATCAATCAATGCTGGGTTGAGTCAAGGAACCATCTACGGGAGAAAGTATAGCACCAAAACTATTTAGTGTCAAGATATATGACGCTGACCATTTTTATAGCATGACCTACCGGTGGCTTTTCAAGAGAAATTACTGGCTTATTTAAGCCGATATGTGTCGTGATGTCAGAACTATTGACAGAAATAAGTTCTCTGCAGTATACTGATGTTTATGGCAATAGAAACGACTTTGCAGGGGATTGGACTTACCGCAAAAGAAGGAGCGGTGTATTTGGCGGCGCTTGAATTGGGGCAGGCACCGGTATTGAGAATTGCCCATAAAGCAGGCATCAAAAGGCCTACGGCGTATGTGATATTGAACGCTTTGCGGGAGAAGGGTTTCATTGAAGTTATCCCGAAAGGCACAACAACGCTGTATCAGGCAGTTGATCCGGAAAAAATTGTCCGCGGGTTTGATGAAAAAGTTTCAGCGTTTAATGTCGCTCTGCCCGAATTGAAGTCATTGCACAATGCCGCTCCTGGAAAGCCGCGCGTGCGTTTTTATGAGGGCAAAAAGAGTATTATGGCGTTGTACGAAAAGGAGATTTTCAATGCGCACGAGATTCTTGCATTGGTTGACATACGGACATTGCGTTCCATGATGTCCCGGGATGAGCTTGATGGGTTGACGCACAGCATGAAAGCAACCGGCGGCGCAATCCGTGAATTCATGGAGGATTCGCCGGAGGCGCGGGAGTATCTCGCAGAGAAAAACCGTCTGGCGCTGGGCGAGACAAAGTTTTTACCGCATGGTACGCATTTTGGCGTAGATATTTTGGTGTACGATCATACGGTTGCGATGATTTCGCCCAAGACGCTCATCGCGGTGGTAACGGAGGATGCGGCCATAAGCGGCGCCCAGCGCCAACTCCTGGAATCATTATGGACATCCCTATAGGATTTTTTTCTTGCCAGACAAAAGAGAAACTGATACTATTGAGATATGGACACTATTACAATTCCGATTACAGAATACAAGCGTCTTTTGCGTGCTGGCAGGAGGGATGAGAAGGCGGATAAAAAAAAAGGATTCGCGGATGCGGCATTTGGGATATTGAGAGATGACTTTGGGAAAGAGTCCTCGATTTCGTATGTCGCAAAATTGAGAAAAGCATGGCGGAAATGACTCGGGGATACTGCATTGATTCCGATATTTTGATTGATTATCTGCGGGGCGTTGCCGATGCCCGCATTTTTCTTTTGGAAACGAGCAGAGATGCGATGCTGCATATCAGCGCGGTGAGCATCGCAGAATTATATGCGGGCAAAGAGACAAAACGGGAAGAGAAGTATCTTGCCGTTGGGCGGTTTCTCGGAAATTTTCAGGTGATTGATGTGGATGCATCATTGGCGCGAGCCGCGGGAGAGTTGCGTCGTGACTTCGCGATGCCTTTTGCTGATATGATCATCGCCGCAAGCGCCAGGGGCTATGGTCTTCGGCTTGCGACAAGAAATACCAAACATTTTGCAGCGCTTCAAAAAAACGCGGGGCTCGTGGTGGTAAAGCCGTACTGACCCGTGCCGTCCTGCGCCGCGAGGACCCTATCAGCAATACTGCGCCAAAAGTGCCTGGCAACGGACGTGTGTACCATTTTTTAATGGGCGACGGTGATCGCCCATATTCTTTTTGCTCCGGCGGCTTTGAGAACTTTGGCCGCTTCTTCCAGCGTTGTTCCCGTGGTCTTTATGTCGTCCATTAGGATAATTGTCCGATTGCGTACGGATTCGGTATCGGACACGGCAAACGCGCCCACAAGATTGGTGAGGCGCTCTTCGCGCCGCAATGCCATTTGCGGCGCGGTCTTTTTTGTTTTCAAGAGTATGTCGGCGCGCACGGGTATGCCCATACGCGTACCCAATGCATGCGCAATGAGGCGCGCCTGATTAAAGCCGCGCACGCGCTCGCGGGCTTTATACAGGGGAATGGGCACGATGAGAGCATGGCGGGAGAGGACCACGCCGTGATACGCGATCGCGCGGTACAGCATGCCGGCGAGTATCGCGGCGTTGCCCTGCATGCGCCGATATTTCAGATCATGCACCAGCGTTCTGACACCCGCAGCGTCATACGAGAAAGGCGAGAAAAAGGCATAGATGCGGGATTTCTTGCGGCATGGTGCGCATGTCCTGCCGGCAGGCACGCCGTCTGCAGGGGGTACAAGTTTTTTGCACACAAAACAGGAAGGGGGGATGAAGAGCAGGAGTGCGCGGCAGGCATCACAAAAAACAGCGCCCTCGCTCCCGCATCCTGCACAGAACGCGGGGAACAGGAGATCAAGGAATAATTGTTTTGTGGACGCAAAACCTTGCATATCCGCATCATACCTGCTTTGCGGCGGACGCGCGGTTGTGGATAACTTTGTTTTTCATGCTCTCCATCTTGCGGCGCAATCGGGGTATACTAAATGTGTGGCAGTAGATTTCTCTTTTCTCAAAAAGCTTGCGCGGCCGGGATTCTCTCTCTCCTTTCTTTCACAGAAGCCCTCGCAGATGATGGGTCTCCATATTGGTACCTATTCGAGCAAGGTGGTACAATTGCGGTACGAGGGAGAGCGCGCGATTCTGGAAACGTACGGCGAAATAAAAAATGAGGGATATCTGAAGCATCCGGAGACGAGCCGGAGCGGAGGCGGCATCCCGTATTTGGACACGGATATCTCGGAACTGATCAAAGATCTGATTCGCGAGTCAAACGTGACCGCCACTGCCGCCATCTGCACGATTCCCGCGACCGCCGCGTTTATCACCACCATTTCCTTCCCCCGATCGCTGTCACAGGAAATTGCGCAGGCCGTGCCGTACGAAGCGCGCAAGTATGTGCCCATTCCCATTGCCGAAGTCGTGCTGGAATGGATGATTCTGGAAAGTTCGGAGCCGAGTGATACCATAGATGTCCTGCTTGTGGCTGTTCCCCGCGAGATCGTCGAGAAGTTCAGGCGCGTGGCGCAAGGGGCAGGTATTACCTTACGCGCGTTGGAAGTCGAACCGTTCAGTTTGGTGCGCTCGCTCGTGGGGCACGATGCTACGCCGCAAGTGCTGGTGAATATCGGACACGTTGCCACCACGCTGACCTTTGTGGATAAAGGGTTTATCCGTCTTGTGCATACCATCGGCAGGGGATCGCAGGAATTGACGCTGGCTTTAGAGCGCGGGCTGGCCATTGGTAAAGACAGGGCTGAACAGGCAAAGCGCGACATCGGCTTATCGGAGCGTATTGAAGAGCGCGAGATTTCCTCCGTGCTCGTACCGCTTATTGAGACCCTGTTTGCCGAAATCGCGCGGACCATGGCGATCTACAACCGACGAGTACCCCGAAAAATCCAGCGCGTGAATATCACCGGCGGCGGCGCGCATCTGAAAGGCATCATTGAATATGGCGCGTCCAAGCTCGGTGTGGAGGTGGCACGGGGTAATCCATTCGCACGGCTCGTTACGCCCCCATTTCTTCAGCCCCTGCTCAATGACCTAGGTCCCAATTTTTCCACGGCCGTGGGCGCGGCGTTACGGGAATTTACGCCTCGATAGCGGATTCATTTTTTATACTCCATGGCGACTGACTTTCTCACCTCACGACAACCATCAGCGCTTTCTAGCGCCTTGCAGGGCCGCGGCGTGTCGCTTTTCTTTATAGTAGCCGCAAGCGCGCTGGTACTGGCGGCCGCCGGCATTGGCGGGCTTTTCGTGCTTAACCGCGCACAGGAATCCCAGCGCGATGAATTTATCGCCCAGAATAGGATCAAGGAGGAAAGCGTACGGCCCGAATTGCTCCAGCAGGTGGTGTTGTTGGACCGGCGCCTGAAGGGCGTGCGCACCTTGATCGGGGAGCACATGTTTACATCCAATGTTTTTGGCGTCATCGAAAAGAATACCCACCCCCAGGTGCGTTTCCTGAACTTCACTTTTTCTGCGGATAGTTTGAAACTTGACATGTCGGGAGAAGCGGCGAGTTACCGCGCGCTGTCGCGCCAGATCGCCCTGTTTGAGCAGGAGCCGCAGATTGAACGAACCGAATTCGGCGGATTGTCCGCAACGAGTGATGGGCTCGTGGGGTTCAAACTGACTCTTACGTTTAAGCCAACGCTTTTGCATCTGCGCCAATAACCTATGCCCCGTATCTTTATCGCTGTCATACTTTTTGCCGCCACGCTCCTCTTGAGCGTATTTTATCTGCGTCCGGAATGGGATCGTTTTCAGACATTGCGGACCGACGTCGCTGAATTGGAGCAAATCAGCAGCGAATTCGACGAGCTGATCGCCAATCGGGACAAACTGCTCTCGCTCATTAATTCCATCAGCAAAGAAAACCTTGGCCGCGTGGACCGTATGTTACCGCAGGGTCCGCATGCGTCCGATTTTCTCGTTTCCATGGAAGCCCTCACGATTCAGAACAGCGTTGCCCTGCGGCGCATAGATCTCGTCAGCCCCGAAGGGGACAAGAGCGATGCCCAGCCCCAGCGAACCGGAGCCGGGCAGGGAACGCCGCGTCCGGCAGGGGCCGTGTCTTCGCCGCGTCCCGTCAAAGAAGTGCAATCCCTGCCGTTCAATCTGCAAGTCGCCGGCTCCTATGCCTCGTTCAAGAAATTCCTTGCGGACATGGAGCGGAATCTGCGTCTCATTGATGTCGAAAATATCTCATTCAGCGCGAGCGGCAAGGGCGAGATATCCGATTTTACTCTAAAGGCGAAAACGTATTATCAATAGTCCACTTCTATGAATCGCAATACTTTTTTCTCGCTGGCGCTGGTCGTTCTTCTCGGGGTCATCGGCTATACTTGGTACGGATATCTTGAAACGCCCGTTCCCGGGGCGGATACGGAACGCGCCAGTTTTTCCAAGATACTCACCGAAGTGCGTCTCCTCAAGACGCTTGATCTGGACACATCCTTGTTTCAAGATCGTTTTTTCCGTGACTTGGAAGAGCCGCAGGAAATACCCCAGCCGGACGTCACGCCCGGCCGCGAGAATCCATTCGCGCCGTTTAAATAAAGGCAATGCAACAGCCAACAGTGCAAGAGGTGATGGAGCGCATTGTGAAAGGATTGCCTTTACATCTGCCGACAGTTCAAAAAATTCTTTCGGAAGTGGAGATATATCAAAAAGACAAGAACCGCCTCAACGTATTAAAACTTTTCTCGCTGGTTAAGTCCGATACGAAATAAGCCGATGGCTCGATGTTTATGTATGTGATAGTATGCGAGCATGAAAGAAGGGATTTTATCTGAAGAAAAATTGCGCGCGCTGGGCGTAGGCGTTGTGTATCTGTTTGGCTCGCGCGCCGAGGGCGTCGCAGGGCCTGCAAGCGATATTGATGTCGGCGTGCTGTTCACGGATTCCACGACTGCGCGCGGCAACACAACAGAAGTATATGGCGCCCTCTATGACATTTTTTGCGATGCATTCGACATGAGTAATTTTCGGACGATTGACATAGTATTTCTTGAGCGCGCGCCGCTTGAACTGCAATTTGACGCCATTTCGCACGGCAGAGCGCTTTTTGAAATTTCTTCGGATTTCCGCCTTGATTTTGAAGAGCGCGTCTCGGCGCTCTATCGGGATTTCAAGCCGCTTCTTTTAGAGCAGAATGCGGCGATTCTTCAACGGATATGAAACGGATTCCGTTAAAAAATCAGTCCATTCTTCCTCGCATTGACGGGATTATGAAAGATCTGGTAAAGCTTCGCGAGATTGCATCATTGCCGCAAGAAGAATTTTCCGATATGCAAAAAGATTATTTTGATGTTGCAAAATTGCGTTTGCGCGAGGCGCTGGAGGGGGTCTTTAACATAGGCGCGCATATTCTCTCCCGTATGGAAGGCGGCCGCACCACGGCATATAAAGAAATTGCCAAGAAATTGGGTGAATTTGGGATTGTGGAAAAAGATTTCGCGGATGGCGCCCTTATGCGCATGGCCGGGTATCGCAACCGCCTCACGCATTTTTATGCGGATGTCCCCGCCGCAGAAGTTTATAAGGTTTTACATGAACATCTCGGCGATTTTGATGCTTTCCTTTCCGCTATCAAGCGGGTTTTAGAACACCCGGAGAAGTTCGAATTATCAGTAGAATAACAAAAGGTAATCATACCATTGAAGACATCCGACTCTTTTATGACCTCATTCCTTACATCTCATTGCTAACGTTACAGATATATAAGACATAAATATATGGCATACCTCAACCCCACAAGAGTATCTATTATAGATAAAGCGGTTGAACAGATGGTTTTGAATACAGGCCTTTCTTATCCGAAAGACAGTCTGTTGGATATCGCAAAGGCTCTTGGAGTAGAAGTTGTTTCTGCTGAATTACCGGATTTACAAACAAAAAAAGTAAAAGGATACATAAAATGGCTCTCGGATGAGGAAAAAGAAAAAATGGGGAAGCCTTATCGGGCAAAGATATATCTAAATTCAAATCAAGCTGATACTACAAAGACTTTCACATTGGCTCATGAGTTGGGACATTTCCTTCTGCACAAGGATACTAACAATTTCAGAATAGATTTAGAGGACTATTCCGAAAGTGATCCGGATAATCAAGAAACGGAGGCTAATTATTTCGCCGGTTGTCTCTTGATGCCAAAAGATAAATTCTTCAACGCACTTAATAATGCGAAAGGTCTAGATCAGGTTGCAGAGGCCTTTGGCGTTTCTGTGCCCGCGGTTGAGGCAAGAATGAAGTGGCTACACATTGGAACATTTTGATATGCCGACTGACCCACAGCAAGTAGATTATGCCGAATCCGTCGCGGATTGGCGTACCAAAGCAGATGTTCTCGAAACGACAGAACCAAATATCCCTGCTCCAAAATGGAATTCGGATGTCTTTTTCAAGCAACGAAATTTTCAGAGAGCATTCCTATTTCATTTTTCTTGGATAGCAAGTAGTGTTTCTCTGCTTTTTCTATATGGGGTAGTGGTGATGCAGATTATTTTTCGTGCAAGGGTAGACCCTTATTTTGAAGTAATGAGCGATCAAGGATTAGATATCTTTGCCGTTGCTGTTTTTGGACAAGTATTTGGAATAGTCTATATCATTGCTAGATCAGTATGGAGTAATGACGAGTTTAACTTAATGAAAAAATGAGAGTGTTGCCAAGCATATAATACCTTTATATTTAGCCGGCATGGCCAAGACCATCATAGACATTTTGGTATCCAAAAATCTCCTCACGCTTGAGGGGGGTGCGGCCGTACGCAAAGAGGCGCGCGAAAAAGACGCGCCGTTTGACGACGGACTCTACAGCCGCGGCATCAAAGAGACCGATGTCGCAGAAGCCAAAAGTATGGTCACGGGATATCCGGTGAAGTATTTGCAGGGGGTGGCCGTGCCCTTTGACGTGCTCCGTGACATCCCTGAAGAATCAGCGCGGCATTACGCGATCATTCCGCTCGGGAGGCACGAGGGATTTTTGGACATCGGGATGTTGCATCCCGAAGACGCGGCATCGCAAGAGGCGCTGAAGTTCATTGCTGGACGCGCGGGCCTGCCGCTACGCATATTCATCATCACGCCGGACGATTTCCAGGCCGTGCTCCAAGAGTACCGCAGTTTGTCCGGAGAAGTGACCAAGGCGCTCGGCGAATTTGAAAAAGAATATGAAGGGCTGGGCGCGAATGTAAAGATCAGGCGCGACTCCACCAAGATCGTCGAGGATGCGCCAGTTACCAAAATGATGGCCGTGATGTTGCGCCACGCCGTGGAGGGCAGGGCTTCGGATATTCACATTGAGCCCACGCGAGCCAACCTGCGGGTGCGGTTTCGCGTGGACGGCGTGCTCTATACGTCTCTCCTCCTGCCCATTGACGTGCATCCGGCGGTGGTGTCGCGTATCAAAGTTATGACCAATCTCAAAATTGACGAGACGCGCGTGCCCCAGGACGGCAGGTTCCATGCAGAGATCAACGGCCGCTTCATCGATTTCCGCGTGTCCACGTTTCCCACGGCGTTCGGTGAAAAGGTTGCCATCCGCATCCTCGACCCCGAAGCGGGCGTTGCGACCATGGCAGATCTGGGCATAGAGGGCTCGAATCTGGAAAAAGTTGAGGCGGCAATCAAGCGGCCGTTCGGCATGATCCTCATCACCGGCCCCACGGGGTCGGGAAAATCAACCACGTTGTATGCCCTTTTGCAAAAACTCAACGAAGAGCGCTACAACATCGTGTCTCTTGAGGACCCTGTGGAATATTACATCCCAGGCGTCAATCAGTCCCAGGTGCGGCCGGAAATCGGATATGAATTTGCCACGGGCTTGCGCCATATCATGCGCCAGGACCCGGACATTATTATGGTGGGGGAGATACGCGACAAAGAGACGGCAGCGCTCGCCATTCACGCCGCACTCACCGGCCACCTGGTTCTCTCGACGCTCCACACCAACAATGCGGTCGGCGTGATTCCGCGCCTCATTGATATGGGTATTGATCCGTTTCTGCTGGCGCCCACGCTCATTATGGCGGTTGGCCAGCGTCTCGTGCGCAAGCTGTGTCAGGATTCCCGCAAGGCCGTGACCATAGAAGGCGCCCTGAAAGAAACGCTCATGACCGAAATCGAGACCATGCCACCTGCGGCCAAGAAAGAAGCCGAAGCCATGCTGAAAGGAGAGGTCTATCAGGCAGAAGTTAGCGGCATCTGCCCCAAAGGAACACGCGGGCGTACGGGTATTTTTGAAGTGCTCACCATGACGCCGGAGCTTGAAAAAATTATCCTCTCCAAACCATCCGAGGCCGACATACAGAGGGAGGTTCTGCGCCAGGGTATGCTGTCCATGAAGCAGGACGGGCTGATTAAAGTACTTAAGGGGACAATCGGATTTGAGGAATTATTGGAGGTGGTGTAAGATGACGAACAGGATTGCAAGATTGGGGAGGAAAGGAATACCGATGCCGGAGTTGCGTCCCGCAGTTGCCGAAGCTCGACACTGCCGATGGCGCAATATCGGAAGCCGTAACGCTGTGCCGCCGGCTCTTATCGGGAGACACGGTTTTACCGTCATTGAATTGCTCGTCGTGACGGCAATCATCGCGATGATTGCCTCCGTCGCGTTCGTGCAAATGGCCGGGTACCGTGCGCGTGCGCGGGATGCGGAGCGCGAGCGCGAAATCGGCGAATTACAGAAAGCGCTAGCCCTTTACGCCACCGATCATCGCGTGTTTCCCGTGGGGTCGGGTGTGATCACGGGCGGCGACGACCTTTCTGCGGCTCTGCTGGATGCCAGCGCGATACCCGCAATGCCGGAAGATCCCCTGCGCACCGGCGATTATGTCTACGCGTATGACTCGCCCGATGGCAGAGGATACACCCTGACCTATACCTTGGAAACGGATAGCATACTGGGGAAGGCAAAAGGTCTCCAGACCGCAACCCCCTAGTAAAATCCCAAACACGAAGCACGAAATCCGAAACAAATCCAAATGACAAAAATTCCAAATCCAAAACGATCCTCGTATATCAACGATTTGAATTTTGTATAAGATATGCCCTATAAAATTCTCCTTATTGACGACGATCCGTTTATTGTAGAAATGTATGTTCTGAAGTTCAAGGACGAGCATTTTACTATTGAGGTCGCCAGCAACGGGGAAGACGGTGTGAAAAAAGCGAAATCATTCGCGCCAGACGTCATTCTCCTTGATGTCGTCATGCCGGGCATTGACGGGTTTCAGACGCTCGAACTCCTGCGTAAGGAGGGCAACGCGCGTAAAATCATCATGCTCACCAATCTAGGACAGAAAGAGGATGTTGAGCGCGGCATGAAGCTGGGCGCCGATGATTATATTGTGAAAGCGCATTTTACTCCGTCCGAAGTGGTCGCCAAAGTGCGTTCGGTTCTGGGCATCACCTAACTATGGGCGCGGCAAATGCAAAACATGTCGTAGAAAATCTCCTGTCTACCGTCGTCAAGGAGAACGCGTCGGATCTGCACATCACGGTGGGGCGGCATCCGGCCATACGCGTGGACGGCGGACTGGTGCCTTTGCTTAAGGAGGAGATCCTGACGCCCGATATGGCGCGCGATTTCATCATGGCATTGCTCGATTCCCCCCAGCAGGAGCGGTTTCTGCGCGACAAGGAACTCGACCTCTCATATAATTTCCAGGATCGAGCGCGCTTCCGTGTCAATCTGTTCCACCAGAGGGGTTTTATGGGCGCGGCTTTGCGCCTGATTCCTGCCAAAATAAAGCAATTCGCTGATCTCAATCTGCCGCCGATTTTGGAGGAGTTTTCGCGCCGTCAGCAGGGGTTTTTCCTCGTCGTAGGCCCCACAGGCCACGGCAAGTCAACCACGCTCGCCGCGATGATTGACTATATCAACCGCACGCGGGCCGACCACATCATTACGATCGAAGACCCTATTGAATACCTGTTCGCGTCCGACCGCTCCATCATTGACCAGCGTGAAATTGGCATTGACACCAGCGACTTTGCCAAGGCACTGCGTTCCATGTTCCGCGAAGACGTGGATGTCGCCATGGTAGGGGAGATGCGCGACAGCGAGACGATTGCCACTGCGGTTACGGCGGCGGAAACCGGACATCTCATCCTTTCCACCCTGCACACCAACAATGCGGCGCAGACCATTGATCGCATTATAGATACGTTCCCTTCGGGCCAGCAGAGCCAGATACGCGCGCAACTTGCCTCCACGCTCATCGGCATTGTGTCCCAGCGCTTGGTGCCGCGTGTAACGGGCGGGCTGGTGCCGGCCATCGAGGTCATGATCGCCAATCCTGCCATCCGCAACCTCATCCGCGAAAACAAGGCGCACGAACTGGATATGGTGATCGAGACCAGTTCGGAAGAGGGCATGATCAGCTTGAATCGCTCGCTGGTCGCTCTCGTTCGGAAAGGCGAGGTAAGCTTGGAGAATGCTCTGCTGTATTCTCTCAATCCCGGAGAATTACAGACGCTACTGAGATAGAAAGGTATAGGAGCCAGGGTATTAGGGTATAGTTTTCTAAACCCTAAACCCTAAACCCTAAACCCTAATGAAGTGCCAACCTTTCAATACAAAGCGCGTACGCCGGAAGGCGAGGTGCGCAACGGCCTGGTAACCGCTTCTTCCGAAGAAGCAGCGCTCGATGCGCTCCAGCAAAACAAGCTGACCGTGATTGCGGTGCGCGAGACCGCGCCACCATCGCTCTTGGCGCGCAATATCTTTGGCGCGCGCGTTAAGTACAAGGACATTGTCATATTCTCGCGTCAGCTCGCCACGCTGTTCGAGGCGCGGATTCCGGTGGTGGAAGCGCTCAAAACGCTCATGAGCGAGGCGGAAAAGCCCGCCTTGCGGCAGGTGATCGCCGGCATTCTGGATGACGTCGCGGGCGGCATGTCGCTTTCCCAGTCCATGGGCAAGCGGCCGGAGGCGTTTTCCTCTTTTTATGTGAATCTCGTCCTATCCGGAGAAGAATCAGGGAAGCTGCAGGAAATTTTTACCTATCTTGCCGATTATATGGAACGTTCATACTACTTGGCGTCCAAAGCCCGGAACGCAATGATCTACCCGGCGTTCGTCCTACTCGCGTTTACCGGCGTCTTGATCGTCATGCTCGTCGTGGTGTTTCCGCGTCTCATCAGCATTTTCGAGGAAACGGGCCAGAAAGTGCCTATTTACACACAGGCCATCATCTTTTTGTCCCTGTTTTTGCGCCGATGGGGCTTGCTGTTCCTCCTGTTTCTCATCGGCGTCGGCGTCATGCTGTGGCGCTGGTCGGCAACACCCCCAGGAAAACTATTTTTCCACCGCCTGCAGGTATCCGTGCCGATCATCGGCCAGCTCTACCGCAAGCTATTCATGGCGCGCCTCACAGACAACCTCCAGACACTCATCATGGGCGGGATTCCCATTGTCCGCGCGCTCACGATCACGGGCGATGTCGTGGGAAATGTGGTCTATCAGCACGCCATCGAGCGCGCGATAGAGTCGGTAAAAGGGGGCAGTACGATTTCGGCGGCTTTCGAGCAAACGCCTGAAATACCGCCGTTGGTGACCCAGATGATCAGGATAGGGGAGACGTCCGGGCGTCTGGACTCTATTTTGGGATCGGTTTCCAAGTTCTACCGCCGGGAAGTGGACAGCGTGCTGGAGAACATCGTGGCACTCATCGAGCCGGCCCTCATCATTTTCCTCGGTGTCGGCATAGGCGCTCTGGTCGCCTCGGTGCTGGTACCTCTCTATAATCTGGTGGGCGCCATCTGACGTTCCGGTGCCGATATTGCCTGCCGCAGTTGCCGAACCATACCTTTGTCTCGCCGCTGATATTGCAATCACGGCAGAGGAATTTGAAACAGTGTTTCAAATTCCCACAGGTGCTGTGCTCAGCAACATCAGGCAATTTCGGGAGCGGTACTGTGGATAACTGGGTGTGGTGCCGTTCGCTGTATCGGGTAAAATAGAGGTGGTCATCACTTAGCCGTCATTATTTACTTTATTCTTTTTATGAAGAGAAAAAGCGGTATCCTGGGTTTTACCCTGATCGAGCTTTTGGTAGTCATCGCGATCATCGGCGTGCTGGCAAGTATTGTGCTTGCATCCCTCAATAGCGCCCGGCGCAAATCGCGCGACGCGCGCCGCATCACGGATCTCAAGCAGATACAATTAGCGCTTGAGCTCTACTTTGATGCGCAGTCGCCTCCGCAGTACCCTGCGGCAACGGATCCGGCGACCACGTGCACGGTGACCCTCGCAAACGGGCTTGAAGTGCTGGCCACGGGCGGCTATATTCCGCAAATACCTCGTGACCCACAGGGCGGATGCTACCGATATGCTTCCAATTCAGCATCGCCGCGCACCACCTATCACTTGGGCGCTACTTTGGAAGAGTCCACCAACCCCGCGTTGAACTCGGATAAAGATTGCGATTCCACGGACAACAGTCCCGTCTGCACAACGGGTGTGACATATGGCGGTTCAGGTGCGCCTTTTGATGGTGCGACCGGAGCGGTCTACGACATCATTCCCTAGTCGCACTCGACATCATGCGATGAATGACGATGACACTTGTCGGTCATCGTCATTCTTTTTAGCGATTCTTTATGACCTTTCTCATTGTCGGTTTTTTATTTGTGATTGGTCTTGTGATCGGCAGTTTTCTCAATGTCGTCATTCTGCGCGGCGAGCGGGGTGAGGGATTGGGCGGCAGGTCGCGGTGTATGGCCTGCGGCCGAATACTCGGCATCAGCGAGCTTGTGCCGGTGGCAAGCTTCATATTTCAGCATGGCAGGTGCCGCGGGTGCAGGGAGCGATTCTCTGTGCAGTATCCGCTGGTGGAATTGGGTACGGCGCTCGCGTTTGCTGGTATCGCGTGGTTTTTTGTCCCCGTGCTCATGGGGGGAGGAACCGCAATATCGGCACAGGCGCTGTTGAATCTCGGTGTGCTACTGCTCGCGGCATGCGCCGCGATTGTTATCTTTGTCGCTGACTTCCGGTTTCAGATCATTCCCGTTGGCGCGGTGATTGTCCTTGGGCTTGCGGGTATCGTCGTAACGCTTGGTCGTAACACTCTCCTGGGGGATCTTGCCGCAGTAATCGGATGCTCCTTGTTTTTCTTTTTACTCTCATACGTCTCGGGTGGCCGATGGATGGGGAATGGGGACTGGATGCTCGTATTCGCGACCTCACTCGTCATCGGATTCCCGTCATCCATCGCGGCGTTCCTCTTTTCGTTTTGGCTTGGCAGTATTGTTGGGCTTACACTCTTGGCGCTCGGGAAAAAGAGTTTGCAGAGCCGCATCCCGTTCGGCCCTTTTATTCTCGCGGGCGCTCTCCTTGCATGGAGGTATGCCGACGCATTCTTTGCGTACACGGGGCTTTCTTTGCTCTTGTGAAGAGGTATAATAATGGCATGCGTTTATCTGTCAATTTCGGCAATCGTCTCGCGGGGGACACACGCGTGGGACAAGGGCGAGAGACGGGGTTCACGATGGTGGAGGTGGTCGTCATGATGTCCATCGTGACAATTATCAGTGGCATCGTGCTCGTTAGTTTTACCGGCCTTCATGAAGGAGCGGCGATCAACCGCTCCGCGCGCGAGCTAGCGCTTGCGGTCAGGCGCGCCCAGAACATGTCGCTTGCCGTGACGCAAATCGACACCCCTCTCGCAGGGCCGCGCATTCCGCCGGCCATAGGCATGCGATTCGCGCAGGACGCGCAGACCTATGTATCTTTCGGGGACTTCAATCGGGATAATCGCTATGGCAACGAATTGCCGGAAGACGAGCGGGATGTGCGGGTCGTCACCGATGCCGTATTCGAAGGCAATGTGAAAATTAAGTCAGTCGCGTATTATGACGCGTTCAATCAGCGCCAGGCGATACCCGTCCTGCATGTTATCTTTGCGGCGCCTGAAGCCGCGGTGACGATTGCCGGAGCTGACGGCGCGCCGCTCGGCGACCTGGCGGAGATAGAACTCGTCACGGCATCGGGCCAGCTGACCAAGAGAATCCTAGTGCGGACAAGCGGACAAGTAAGCATCAGGTAACAATGACTATGACCATGGCGATGGACCTGTCGTATCGTCATTTGTCATTGTCATGGCCACAGGTATGATAAGATTTCAATCGGGCTTTACGCTTCTCGAGACCGTCGTGGCGCTCGCCGTCATTCTGGCCGCCGTGGTTGGGCCGGTGTCCCTCATCACGCGCGGGCTCTTCACTTTTTCTTTTTCAAAAAATAAAGTCATCGCTTCCAATCTGGCGCAGGAGGGGTTGGAGATCGTGCGCCTGGTGCGGGAAAACAACGTCGCGTGCGACACGCAAAACGGGCCAGCCACGTGGCAATGGAATCGGGATCCGGAAGGCGGGATACTGACACGGGTGCGCGCCGGCGTGGATATGGAGTCCTTTACCACGATCTCGTGCGGCACTGCGATCATTTCCACACCGCGCCTTTCGGTATCATGCTCCGGACCCTTGCTCTATGAAAACGATCCCCTTCTGGACAATTATGGCATGTACGGATATAGAAGCGGCATTCAGACGGCTTTTTCGCGGTGTATTGATATTACGTCGCCGCCCGATGCGCACGATAGCGACATTCCCGCATCGGCCCAGATGGATGTTATCTCAACCGTTACTTGGAACGAACGGGGGGTCGAGCGAAGGGTTGTATTAAGGGAGCGCCTGTATGATTGGAGGTAACCGCGGATTCACCTTATTGGAAATGATCATCTCGATCGGGATATTTTCCACGATCGTCATTGCCTCGATCGGCATCACCATCGGTATTTCCAATGCCCAGATCAAGGCCTCAAGCGTGCAGGCGGCACAGGACAATATTCGCTTTAGCGTGGAGCTCATGACCAAGGAGATGCGCACGGGCTCCCAGTACGAGCTGTCGCATTTGTGCGCGGGAACATCCGGAGAAGAGATCAGGTTTGTGGCGTCGAGCGGCACGTCACGCGTGTATTATCGGTCTGGTGCGTCCCTCATGCGGCTGGTGGACAGCACGAATTGCAGTACGGCCAAACCCCTGATGAGCGAAGAAGTGGGCGTCGAAAGTTTGCGGTTCAGGATAGGAGGCGCTACGCCAGGCGCTACAGACGGACAGCCGTGGGTAATGGTGTCGCTCTCTATACGCTCGCGGGGCTCAAAGCCCGTGCTGGATTCGCAGATGGATTTACAGACCATGGTGGTGCAGAGGTTTAGAGATCAATAAAAAGATAATCACCAATGACCAACTCCGAATCCCGAAGAAATCTCCAAACCGCAACACCCATTGAGAGATTTTTGCATTGGGTATTTCTTCGGGATTCTGATTTGGGGGTTTGGGTTTACCAAAAGCAAGGCATTACGCTTCTCCTCGTGGTGGTCCTGCTGTCCGCCATTCTCTCGATCAGCATCGGGATTTTCAACGTGGTGTACGGCGAATTCAGGATTTCCGGCGAAGTCGCGGATTCGTTCCGCGCACTGTACGCCGCAGACGAGGGTATCGAACGCACGCTCTATCGCGATCGGCAGGACAATGCGATTTGTACGGTGATTCAGGGCGTTGATTGTTTTGTTGCAGTAGATGTTCCGGTGCGTTCGGGCGGACAGTACAGCGTGCGCGTGTCAAAAGAAGGGGGCGTAACCGCCGTGGTGGTCGCGGGACAGAATCGCGAGGGCGCCAATGCGGCGCGCATCGTAAAGCGCGGATTTCAGGTTAGGTACTGATAGGATATGCGATTTTCCGAACTAGCACATTATCTGGAACGACTGGAAGCAACGGCTTCGCGCAACGATATGACGAAAATCCTTGCCGAGGTGTATGCCAAAGCCGGGCATGACGAGACGGACAAACTATCATATCTTCTGCTCGGAGAGTTGACGCCTTCGTACCGGGGCGTTGATTTCCAGATTGCCGAGAAGATGATGATACAGATACTCGCATCAGCGTATGAGATGTCCGCGGCCCGCGTGCTGAACCAATTTCGCCGCAAAGGGGATCTGGGAGACCTTGCCTACGAACTCGCCGAATCAGCCGGCAAAAACAGCAGTAGTTTAAATGTTGAAGACGTGTATGACCGTCTGCGCGCGGTTGCCGAGGACGCGGGCACGGGAAGCCAGGAGCGCAAGAAACGGGCAATGGCGGATATTCTGCAGGCGCTTGATCGTACGTCGGCAAAGTATGTCGCGCGCATTCCGGTGGGGAAAATGCGGCTTGGATTTTCCGAAGCAACGATTTTGGACGCGCTCTCCCTCATGCTCAAGGGCGACAAATCCGCGCGTCCGGCGATTGAGCGCGCGTACAACGTAATGGCCGACATCGGCGCCATTGCAAAACGGGTGAAAAAAGGAGGACTCGCGTCGCTCTCTCGTCTCCATGCAGAACCCGGCACGCCCATCAGGCCGTCGCTTGCCGAGCGCGTCAGCCATGTTGCCGACGCCATGAAAAAGGCGGGCCCGGAAGTCGGCTTGGAGGAAAAGCTTGATGGTCTGCGCATGCAAGTGCATGTATGGCATGAAGTCAGCGAGCGGCGCGTCTCGCTTTTTTCGCGGAATTTGGAAAATACGACGGCGATGTTCCCCGAAATCGTCGCGGCGGCGCGCCGCTTAAAAGTAAAAAGCATCATCCTTGACGGCGAGGCGATTGGCTATTATCCCAAGACCGGCACGTTCGCTCCGTTTCAGGAGACGGTTCAGCGTAAACGCAAACACGATGTCGCCGCATTTGCCGAAAAACTGCCCTTGAGCATTTTTGTTTTTGACCTCCTTTATCTGGACGGGAAGTCCTTGCTTGATCGGCCGTTTCGCGAGCGCCGTGCCATGCTTGAGCGCACGTTGCCCCGCGAGGACGACACCGTGCGGCTGACGACTTTTGAAGTAACACAGGACCCGGCGCGCGTAGGAGAGGCGCTTGCAGAAAGCGTTGGCAAGGGACTTGAGGGTCTGGTCGCAAAGAATCTTGACGCGCCGTATCAGCCCGGTAGTCGCGGCTTTCACTGGGTCAAGCTCAAGGCGACCACCGCGGCTCTGGGCAATCTGCGCGGCGGCGGCATAAAAGGCCTGCCCGACACCATTGACTGCATCGTGATGGGCGCCTATCGGGGCAGGGGAAAGCGGGCGGCCTTTGGCGTGGGCGGGTTTTTGCTGGGCGTCCGCGGCAAAGACGGACGGTACTTTTCTCTCTCGCGCCTGGGCACCGGACTTTCCGACGATAATTTTCGCGAGGCGCACCGTAGGGTGCGGATGCTGTCAGTAAAAGAGCAACCAAAGGAGTATGCAGTGGAAAAAGAAACCGCGCCCCACATTTGGCTCAAGCCCTCGCTTGTGGTAGAGATATTGGCAGACGAGATTACGCTTTCTCCCCGTCATACGGCAGGGAAGAAAGGCGCCGACGGGAAAGGATACTCCCTGCGTTTCCCGCGCTTGGTGCGTTTCCGCGATGACAAAAAAGCGCAGGATGCAACCACAGACGAAGAAGTGGCAAAAATGTTTAAGATGCAGAAAAAGACGTGATTTCCAAGAAAGACGTACACCACATTGCGCATCTGGCGCGCCTCGCGCTGACGCCGGAGGAAGAAGATCGGTTCGTGGGAGAACTCTCTTCAATTTTGGGATTTGTGGAGGCATTGAATGAAGCCGACACCGAGGGCATTGTGCCGATGACCGGCGGCACCACGCTTGAAAATGTCATGCGTGATGATGCGGTCGTTGACACTGTGCTTGAAGGCAAGCGCGAGCAACTGCTCTCTGCGGCGCCGGAGCGGCGCGAAGGATGGGTAAAAGCAAAAAAAGTTTTTGACTAACCATATGGATATCACCGCACTTACACTGTCTGCCGCGGCCCAAGGAATACGCGAACGCGCATTTTCCATATCCGATCTGGTCGGCGCATACCTGGATGCGATCGCAGAAAAAGACGGCGCCATCCACGCGTATCTGGATGTTTTTGAGGATGCACGCGAGGCGGCGCTTGAGGCGGACAAGAAAATAGCCGTCGCGCATCCCCTCGATATAGAAACACTGCCGCCGCTCTTTGGCATGCCGATCGCGGTCAAAGACAATATTCTTGTTGAAGGCAAACAAGCGACTGCGGGCTCTAAGATACTTGAGCACTATACGGCCAGTTATGACGCGACCGCAATACGAAAACTAAAAGAGCAGGGAGCGATCGTGCTGGGCAAGACCAACATGGACGATTCCGCCATGGGCTCTTCCACGGAATACTCGGCATTCGGGCCTACGAAAAATCCGCATGATCTCACGCGCGTGCCCGGCGGTTCTTCGGGCGGGTCTGCCGCCGCAGTGGCCGCAGGCATGGCAATTGCGTCCCTAGGTTCTGATACCGGCGGGTCTATCCGCCAGCCCGCGGCATTTTGCGGCGTGGTCGGCATGAAGCCGACGTATGGCGCGATCAGCCGCCACGGCCTGATTGCCATGGCATCATCCATGGACGTCATCGGCCCGTTGGCGAAAACCATCACTGATGCAGAAATGCTTTTTAGCGCAATTGCGGGACCGGATGCGTTTGACGCCACCGCTTCTCCTGTCAAACATTCAATGTTTGACAAAGATATGAAGCGACTGCGGATCGGCATTCCTAAAGAATATTTCGGAGCGGGGTTGGATGCTGAAGTTGAAAAAGCCGTCCGCGGAACAATACAAAAAGCAGAAAAAGCAGGAGCGCAGGTAGAGGAAATCACCCTGCCGCACGCGCATCTGGCATTACCCGCGTACTATATTATTGTCCCCTCCGAAGTGTCGGCCAACCTCGCGCGTCTGGACGGCCAGCGCTATGGCCATCATGCAGCATACGCCGATACGCTGTATGATGTATATGCGCGCTCACGGGACGAAGGGTTTGGGATAGAAGTAAAGCGGCGCATTATGCTCGGTGCCTACGCGCTCTCGGCAGGATACTACGACGCGTACTATCTCAAGGCGCAGAAAGTGCGGCGGCTCATCGCGGATGATTTTATCAAGGTCTTTGAGCGGGTGGATATAATCGCCGGCCCCACGACGCCTGCGCCCGCGTTTCCCCTGGGAAGCCGGAGCAACAGTCCGCTTGAAATGTACCTTGCCGATATCTATACGGTCGCGGTCAACCTGGCAGGACTTCCCGCGCTCTCCATGCCTGCGGGTACGAGCGCGACGGGCTTGCCGATCGGCCTTCAGCTCATCGCTCCGCGCCATGCGGACAAGAAACTTTTTGATATCGCCAAGCGCATAGAATCGCTTGTGTAGTTTATTATTTATGTTTTGGAATTTGTAATTTCCGCTTATGCCTCCCCAAGACCGAGACGAAAGGCCATCGTCGTCCCCCATGGCGGGCGACCCGCAGACGTGGCTCATGGAAATTACGATCGCCTCAATCGTGTTTGTCATCGTACTGCTCGCCATCGGTTATTATCTTGAGTTGGGATTTGAATGGTACCGCTCGTTTCTTGAGGTCGTGTATCGTATATGGGAGCGCATTCGCGCGATCGTCATGGTGCTCACCATTATGGCGAGCGCCGCGCTCGTAGGATTCATCACCGTCATTCTCCGCCGCTTCAACGCCCTGAAGAATCGTCAGCCGAAAATGGTACTCGGCGCCAAAAAAGTGGGTGTGGCACCCATGAAGCCGGAGCGCGCGAAAAAGGAAATCGGCAATGAGTGGCAGGAAGTGCGCAAACTCCTGCAATCCGACAATACGTCCGATTGGAACATGGCGATTTTGCGGGCCGACACCCTGCTCGACGATGTTCTGCAATATCTCGGGCATGAAGGCGTGACCGTAAAAGAACGCATCGACAAGATTGACCCGACCATGGTGCCGTCCCTTGACCGGCTCTTGTCCGCGCACCGCTTGCGCAACATCATCGCCCACGACCCCTCGATTCTGCACACCAAAGAGACCCTTGAATACGCCCTCCGCGCCTATGAAACCGCCTTCAGAGAAATGGGCATGATGGAGGAGGAACAGGCCGCATAAATTTTCACGCATGCATAACAAAAAACCCTCGACACTACATCGGGGATTTTTTGTTGTGAAGTATTGCGGGACCGGGATTTGCACCCGGGTCTCAAGGTTATGAGCCTCGCGAGGTACTTCTCCTCCACCCCGCAGACAAAGTATACCTCATTCCCTAAGAAAAACAAGGCACATAAAAGAGATTGCAAATCTCTTGTCCGTTTGCGGAAAATAATGTATGCTTTTTCTGAAAGGTTTAGGGTTGTTCATTTGTCAACTTGGGAGATTGTGGATAATTCCTTTGGAAAATAGACGGAAGCCATAGTAAAATATATACTACTATGGCTAAGTTCGAAAAGAGGTTGGAAGCCCGTGCGTTGAGAAGAAAGGGATGGAGTATCCGCTCCATTGCCTCACATCTTGGGATCTCTCGTGCTTCGTCAAGCGTTTGGTGCAGCGATCTACAGCTTACTCAGCGCCAAAGTGATCTTCTTTTTAAGAATGCCGTGCAAGCGGGCCATGTGGGAAGAATGAAAGGCGCTCTTGCGAATCGTCAGAAAAAAGAAGCAGCTATCGCGTCCTATAAGGAAGCGGGGCAGAGGGAAATATCAGCGCTTTCTTTTCGGGAAGTGCTGTTAACGGGAGTTGCGCTTTATTGGGCGGAAGGAAGCCGGAAAAGCAAGTTTGCGTTCACTAATTCAGAACCGGCAATGGTCGCATTCATGGCTTATTGGCTGGAACATATATTTGGGATCAAGAAAGAGGAGTTTATGCCGCGTATCTTCATCAACGCCATCCACGAGCCGCGCATCAGAAAAGTTGTACGGTTCTGGTCTGATTTTTTGGGCGTATCGGTGCGTCAGTTCGGAAAGCCCGTACTCTTGAAGGGCAGGCCGAAGAAGATATATGAAAACCATGAGCATTATTACGGCGTATTAGCTCTCGGCGTGCGAAGGAGCGGGAATCTGAAATATCGCGTCTTGGGTCTTATTGATGCGCTGAAAAGTGCCGAAAAAATTTCGCCGGCGTAGCTCAGTGGTTAGAGCGATCGCTTCATAAGCGATAGGTCGCAGGTCCAATTCCTGCCGCCGGCATGGGTGTTGTGAACAAAGAATACATGAAGAAAAAAAATATCCGATGGAAGCGCGTCATGCTGAAATTGTCGGGCGAGACGTTCGGCGGCAAGGGACAGTTCGGTTTGGATGTGGACGCGACCAACTATATCGCCAGCGAAGTAAAGGCGATCACGGATATGGGGTGCGAAGTCGGGATCGTCGTGGGCGGCGGCAACTTCATCCGTGGTGAAAAACTTTCCCGCATCGGCATTGACCGTGTGACCGCCGACTATATGGGAATGCTGGGCACGATCATCAATGCCATGGCATTGCAAAGCATGCTGGAGACGATGGGCCTGTATACTCGCGTGATGAGTACGATTACCGCCATCCATGTGGCCGAGCCATTCATCCGCCGCCGCGCCATCCGGCACCTGGAAAAGGGGAGGGTGGTCATCTTTTCCGGCGGCACGGGCAATCCATATTTTTCCACAGACACTGCCGCGGCATTGCGCGCGTCGGAAATAGACGCCGAGGTCATCCTGAAGGCGACCAATGTGGAAGGCGTATACGAAGAAGACCCTAAACAGAACACGCAGGCGAAACTTTTGAAAGAAATTGATTCCAAAGAAATGGTCCGGCGCGGTTTGAAAGTGATGGATTTGACGGCCGTAACGCTGGCAATGGAGAACAAGATTCCGATGATCGTGTTTGATGTATTCAAGGAAGGCAATCTGAAACGACTGCTCCTGGGAGAAAAGATCGGTTCAGAAGTAAAATAATTCGCATGGGACTATGCGGGCGTAGCTCAGTTGGTTAGAGCGCTTCCCTGTCACGGAAGAGGTCGCCGGTTCGAGTCCGGTCGCCCGCGCACCCTAGAGCAACAAAAACGTCTCGGTTCAAACCGAGACGTTTTTGTTGCCATGGTCTGCGCTGTGGTATCATACAATATATATCGTGCTACGCGTGTACCATGTTCAGCATTGAAATAGACAAAAAGGGACTTCTCTACGCCTTTGAACTCTGCGCCGTTGCGGGCGTTATTGCCGCGTCCGCGCATTTTGCCGCGCGCGAAATTGTCGCGTGGTCCACGCCTGCCGTGCCGGAGGGTATTTCTTTTTCCGAACCGGCTTTCACGGCTGACGAAAATTCTTTTTATGTTGATCCGCCCACGGGTAATCCGATTTTTCTTGGCGATGAAGAAATAAAAAAAAAGCGCGAGGCCCTGGTCTGGGAGGAGAGGGATTTTTTCTTCGTTGATCTGGACCGGCGCGCGATCATGCGCTTTGACAAGGGAGCGGCCCAGCAGGAATTCCCCATCCTTGCCTCTGCAGGTATAGAGCGTTTTTTTGAAGTGCCGCAGGGGCTTTACACCGTGCAAGGCAAAGCCGAGCGGCATTTTTCGCAGATTGGGCGCCAATATTTTCCATGGGCAATGTATCTCTACGGCAACTATCTGATTCATGCCCACAGCTTGGGGAAAAGCGGCGGCATTCAGGTGGCTACGAGTCATGCGCGCGATCTCTATGCCCATGCCATAGAGGGTATGCCGGTCCTGGTATCACGGCAGGATTCGCCCGCAGACATTACCTTTGCCTATGTACGGAAAAACAATTTGCCTCATCGGGTGCCCGAAGTCACCGCCGCCGCGGCACTCGCCGCAGATCTGGAGACGGGCGAGATATTGTTTGAAAAAAATAAAAACGATATCTATCCCACGGCCTCGCTCACCAAACTCATGACTGCGGTCGTTGCCATGGAGGAAATTGATCCCAAGCGCCTGCTTACGGTAACGGATGCGGCGGTGCGCACGTATGGGGATTCGGGCGGTTTGGTACGCGGCGAGACGTTCCGCTCGGCAGACCTCCTGCGCGGGCTTATCCTGCCCTCTTCCAATGACGCCGCAACGGTGTACGCCGAGGCATTGCCTGATTTTCTTGATCTCCTCAATGCGAAAGCCCTTGAGATTGGGCTTACGAAGACCTCTTTTGAAGACGCGAGCGGACTGTCGGGTAAAAACGTAACCAGCGCTGAAAATCTTTTCAAACTTTTGCGCTATATCAGTGAGAGGCACCCCGATCTGCTTGCCTTAAGCCGTGAGAGCGCCGCCACCCAAAGTTCGGCCAACAAAAAGAAACAGCATGTCTGGTCCAACATCAACTGGCCGCGCGGAGACACGCGCTACATCGGCGGCAAAGCCGGATTCACCGACGATTCACTCCAGACCATGGCGGGCGTGTGGAGCGTGCGCGTGTCCGAATACGGCGGCAGGAAAATGGCGATCACGCTTTTGGGGTCGCGCAGTCGGGTACAGGATATCCGCGCCGTCATCACGTATCTTGAACAGGGTTTCATCTACGGCTTTGCCTTTGACGCGGCCAAAAACAAGGCAAAGTCCGCAGACACGCAAGCGCGCATCCAGGACGCGGTGCGCTAAATAATCTTGTATCGCGCATGGCGGGAACCTATAATAAAGGCATGTATCTTTCTCTTGCATCTCGCGGGGGATACGCGGCGCTGATGACCCTGCTCGTGGTGCTTGGCGCGTCGCTTACCCTCATCGGCTCGTTCACCTTTTTCTCGCTCAATGAGGTGCGGATCAACCGTGGCTTTATAAAGGCGATTGAGGCGCGCACTGCCGCGGAATCGGGCGTTGAGGACGTGGCCTACCGGCTGGTATCGGGCAAACAGACCTCTGCGTCCGACACGCTTGCTGTTGGCAATGCCGTCACCGAGACGACGCTCACACAAAACGGCGGCCAGCGCATCATACGCGCCGAGGGCAACCGCGACGACTATCGCCAAAGTATGGAAACACGCATTGACGTGACCACCGACAGCGTGAGTTTTTTCTACGGCGTGCATGTGGATGTCGGCGGCGTGACCATGGGTAACGGCGCCCAAGTCAACGGCAATGTGTTTTCAAACGGCAGTGTCAGTGGGGGACGCGCGACGGGCAATGTCGTCGTGGCGACTGGACTGTCCGCAACGCCGTCGCTTGAATGGCCTGCCGGATGCGCGGCAGGGTGCGGCAATGCGGATCATCTATTTGCAACGGCCAGCAGTAATCGGGATATCGCCCAGTCATTTACCGCCAATGCCACAGGCCCGCTTACGAAAGTGTCGGTTTTTTTGGGAAAAAACGGCGCACCGACTGCCGATCTGAATGTGCGCATCACGACTGATGTCGGCGGCCGCCCCGATACATCCGCAATATCCAACGGCACTGCAGTGATTCTGCGCAGTTCGGTGGGAGGAACGCCGTCGTGGATTGATGTCACGTTTGCCACGTCGCCAAACATTATCAACGGAACAAAGTATTGGATCGTGCTTGACTACAGCACCAATTCAGCGACCCATCATTGGAATTGGCGCAAAGACAACACGGATGGGTACACCGGGCAGACGGGGAAATACACGGCGAACTGGTCGGCAGGAAGCCCCACGTGGACCAATGTCGGCGGGGACTTGGTTTTTCGCGTGTGGATTGGAGGTATCAACACTTCGCTTGCGGATACGACGGTAGATGGCACGGCGCGGGCGCCGGCATTTGATGATGTATCTGCCGGAGGGTCGGCGTGCCCCAATCCGAGTTGCATCGTCGCGAACGATCCGCCCCAAGGGTTGCCCATTTCGGAGGGAATCATACAAGAATGGAAAGATGACGCGGCGGCGGGCGGGACCATAACGGGAAATTACGCCGTGTCCTCCGATGTTTCGCTGGGGCCGAAGAAGATCACGGGCGATCTTGATCTTACGGCAAACAACAAAACGCTTACCGTTACAGGCACGATATATGTGCAGGGAAATATGTCCATTGGCAACGGCTCCATGGTTCGCTGCGATCCGTCGTACGCGAGCAACTCTTGCGTGATCCTCAATGACGGGTGGGTGCATACGAGAAACAACGGAATATTTTCCGGATCAGGTAGCGCTGGAAGCTATATTCTGCTCTTGAGCGCGTCTGCTTGCGACGGCGCCAGCACATCCCCGCCGTGCGACACCGCGCACCACAACGCCGCCATTGACTTGCACAACAACGCGGACGGTGCCATTTTCTATGCCGGGCACGGGCTCATCAATGTCCACAATAATGTAACCGTGTCGGAACTCACGGCCTACCGCATCACCCTGGACAACAACGCGACCGTGACGTACGAGTCGGGCCTGCAAAATCTGCAGTTTACGTCCGGCCCGTCCGGCGGTTACGAAATCAAACACTGGAAAGAAACGGAGTAGGGGATCAATGAAACGCAAAAAAGGACGGAACGTACATCCGTCCTTCTGTCAGGGGAGCCGCTTTTTTGCGAGCGCCGCGTAAATGATCGCAAGACACTGCTCCTTTACATCTTCCGGTGTCCGAGTCGCATCCACGCAGTGCCACGAGTGAATACGGGCGAGTTGGGCGTATCCCTTCTCCACGCGCTCTGCGAACGCACGATCGCGCATGGTCCGTGATTTCTTTCTCGCGCGCAATACCTTTAGCGGTGCCTGCAGGAGAAAAGTGACATCGGGCGGAGTGAGATTTTGTCCGATCCAATCAAGAATCGCAGCCGGCACGCCGTTGCCGTAGCCGTCAAAGGCAAGCGCCGTTGCCCACATGCGATCCATCACGATAACATCCATGTGCTCCTGCATCTCTTGCACTATCCTATATTGATGGATACGCATTGCCCAAAAGTGCATACTTCGCACGGAATTATCAAGGGAAAGCGCATCTGTCGCAACGCGAAGCGCTGACGCATACGCGCTTGTGTCAATGTCCACGCTCACCGCCCGCAGACATGCCGCGCACAACGCCTGTATCAAAAGCCGAATGACCGTGGTCTTGCCGCCTCCGGGCAAGCCCTCAAAAGCAACGACGAGCGGCATACCTTCATTACTCCTTTCAAAGTGCCATATGGCGAACGAGCTATAGCCAAGTATAGTATACCGGAATACTACAGAATCTTCGAATCCCTCACGCGAGCGAAGCAGTTTGCTCACTCCTCTCCTCATTCGCGGATGCTCATTCGGTGAAATTATATCCTTTGCGCGAACCCTTTTCGAGGAACGATGACCCACCCCGCCCACCGCTCAACCTAAGAGACAGAGGGGAGCAGAGGCATCAATCCCCACATCCGCATCCCTGATTGTTTTGAAGAGGGTCATCACTTTAACGCGAGGATAATCGTCTTGTGCGGATATTTTTGGCTTGCCCCAGTCGTCCGCTTTCTACAGCAGAAGCTGTTGTTCTATTAGGAATAGCAACCTCAATGTAGTGTTTATTAATATCTTCATGATTGCTATTCACAAAGTGAATTATTCCTTTCAACTCTTTCAAATATCCAAGTGATTTTTCTGTTTCGTCAATCTTTAGTCCCATTCTAATACATGCCCTTGAATCAAAGCAATGACTATGGGGGAAAATAGTTCTCGCAAAGTTTTCTGCAATAGCCTCTGCTGATTCAGTTGTGTAATCCGCTAAGCGTAGTAATTCCATCGCATAATGCTTCGCCTCCCATGCTAGTGTTTCCAGCTCCCTATAATGGATAAGATCTAGGCGATCAATCATTTGTTTCCAGGGAGTGGGTATCTCATCATACGAACTTTTTTGAAATCGGCGTTCCAAATCAGAGACTTTTTCTACTATTCCATAACTTGATACCCATTCGCCTTTATACTTTACTTGTGGATCAATCGGAGTTAGATAACCAAGTGCCCCTAAAACAATACTGTTCCCAGCAAGAGACATGATAGTTGCGCCACTTGCCGCCTCATATGGGACATAAAAACTGAGAGTATCAAATCGATTTCGGAGAAATCTTGCAATATTATAGGAGGAAGAGAGATTCCCACCCGGCGAATGGATAAGAAATATTGCAGATTTTATATCTGTACAATTTTTATCAATCGTATCTTCAAGCGCATATAAATCATTGTTTGTTATTGATGTTGCGCCATAACTCCCGGGTCCTGTTCGGATAAGTTTCTCGGAGGCAATAAAAGTGAAGACTGACGCGTTCTCTTTATCAGCTATTGCTTGAAGTACTTTCTTAACATCTTCCTTGCCGTTGATTTGCTGTATTTTGATGGCCATGTGGATAACTATATTGTTAGGTTATGTTTAGGTATTATAATTGATACATGGATAAGCAGTCAAGCGTGCAGATAGGCAGGCCATCGAAAAAACAAGCCGAAATCCTCAAATTCGTCGGTAAATTTCAAAAAGACAAGGGCTATGCGCCCTCATTGAGAGAGATTGCCGAATATTTTGATATTTCCGTCCCCACGGTCCACCAGCACGTCTCTTATCTGCGGGGCAAAAATCTTCTTGCGACTGAAAAAGGCAAGAAACGCTCGATCCAGACGTTTAGCGATAGCAAGGGAGATATCGCAGAAGTACCATTGCTTGGTATTATCTCTGCCGGAGGGCCGATTGAGGCGATCAGTAATCCCGAACCCATTGAAGTGCCGCGCAGTATGCTTTCACTGGGCGGCGAGTATTATGCGCTGAAAGTGGAGGGTGTTAGCATGATAGAGGAGGGGATTTCTGACGGAGATATTGTGATTGTCCGACAACAGCAAACTGTTGATGATGGCGAAAAAGCAGTCGCATATTTACCCGACAAAGACGCGGTAACGCTCAAAAAGATCTATAGAGATAAAAACAAAGTAAAACTTGTTCCCGCAAATAACTTTATGAAGCCCTTTTATGAAAGAAACGTCCAAGTGCAGGGAAAAGTAGTGGGAGTATTAAGAAAAGAAATATAGCATACTTGTAACTAAGGCATCAACGTATATGGCTCAAGAGATAAACTCACCATTTCGATACGCGGGGGGTAAATTTTATGCCCGCAAGCTTATTATCGAGCACATTCCGGAACATACCTATTATATAGAACCTTTCGCGGGGGGCGCTTCGATCTTTTTTGCAAAGGAGAAGGTGGTGGGAAACTGGCTGAACGATATAGATGAGGACCTTATCAATTGCTTGAAAGTTATTCGCGATACTCCTGGCAAACTTATCGCTAGGTTAGAGGGGGAAGTCGCGACCAAAGAAAGGCATGCCTACTACAAAAATATCTATAACCCCAAGACAAAGCTAGAGCGTGCTGTTCGTTGGTTTTATGTAAATCGCACCTCATATTCAGGAATTATGAATATGCAGAATTGTTATTGGGGATATGGAGAAAAATATAGCATGAGGCCTGAGAATTGGCCGAGAAATATTCTAAGAACCTCGGCAAAGTTACAAAAAGTAAAGTTCACGTCTTTAGATTTTGAAAAGATAGTCAGTGAAGCCCCGGACGATTCCTTTCTATTTATTGACCCTCCTTATTTTAATGCTGATCAAAAGAAGTTCTATGCATATTCTTTCAAAAAAGATGACCACTTCCGATTAAGCAAAATTCTTAGAAAGCACAGCACGCGATTAAAATTCTTATTAACGTATGATGATAACCCGGAAGTACGGGAGCTGTACGAGTGGGCGCATGCAATGCACGAAAAACAGTGGAACTATACGATAAATCGCACCGATGATCAGAAAAATGGTACAAGTAAAAAAGGTGCCCGGTACAAAGGACATGAATTATTCATCGTGAATTACAGCTCAGAAAAACAAAAACCACTCTTTAGCTATCAACTAAATTCTCACGAACTCATCGAACAAGCGTAAAACTTCCCTGAGAGGAACCCACCTGTTAGCTGGCTTCTGCGCGTTCTTTTCAAAAGAGATGATAGGATAGTTTGGGATGAAGTTGCATGCTGTTGTGTCCCTGCATAACTCACGAGTGCAAATTACACCGCTTACGCCAATTGCAAGATTGCTAGCTTTAACGGCAAACATTGTCTTAAAAGCGAAATCCCTTAAATTCTCTTTTCCGGTAAACCCTAATTTGTCTAGGAAATCATTTGCCTTTTTTGATGGGCTCCATTCAAAAAGTCCCGTTGTTTTGTCTGTAGTATAAAATGCGTTCCCAATTGACGAGACGACGATATCAAAGTCACTGGGAATATACTGATCATTATGAATGGCAAGCACCCCTTCACTTATGCCCATTTTTGGTGCCAACTCCTTTACTTTTGCAGGTCCTAGCGTTCGACTTCTCATGCATTTGACTCTGATCTCACTATGCCCATCCGGAAATAACCTATAGCCGCCTTTTTTAGCAAGTTTGCATTCGATTCTTATAATTTTTCCTGTGGGTTTGTGCAACACTCGGACGTCAACATCATGAAGTCCCATCTGTGCATTCATCACGGGTTTATCTACTACCCACTCGGCTAGCGGTAGAATTTCCTGCAAAGCCATCATCACAGAAAATTCAAACGCTTTCCCTCTAATCATGGGGACAACCTTCGGTTCGTATAAGGTTTCTGCCAGATAAAGCAGAGGAATATTATATTTTTTACAGTACTCTTCTACGCTGTCTTCCCAACTTTTTGGCATGGATGTTTCATTAAATCTTAAAAGCTCTAGAACGGAGGCGACAGGATTCGAACCTGTGTGGGACTTTTAGATCCCGACGGTTTAGCAAACCGTTGCCTTAAGCCGCTCGGCCACGCCTCCGCAGTGGAATCACCTTACCACGAATTATCCACACTTTTCAATGAATGCGGGGTTACGGATATGGTATACTTTGGGCATGGTGGTGTTTGTCTATTCTGCGGCTGATCAGACGGGGAAGGCGAGCAAGGGAGAGCGGGAGGCGGCTGATGCAAAGGCATTGGCAGTGGCCTTGCGTGGCGAGGGACTTTTGGTGCTGGATGCGGCGGAGAAAAAAGGAATAAAGGCGATGATCAATTTTGACGTGGGGGAGATGATGGCCCGCGTACGCCCGGTCTCGCTGGTGGAGAAGATGTTTTTCGCGCGGAATTTGGGCGTGATGGTGGGCGCGGGTTTGCCGCTGACGCGGGCACTTGACGCACTGAGACAGGAGGCGAATAACCCAAAATTCAAGCGGGTGATCGCGGATATCAATGCGGCGGTGGTCAAGGGTAGATCATTTGCCGAGGGTCTGCGCTTACATGAGAAAGTATTCGGCGATCTTGTTATAAACATGGTGGAAGTGGGGGAAACCACGGGTAAATTGACGCTGGTGCTCAAACTCCTCGCCAATCAGATGAAGCGCGACCACACGCTGAAAAAGCGCGTGCGCGGAGCCATGATGTATCCGGCGATTATTATGATTGCGCTCACCGGCGTGGGTACGCTGATGATGTATTATGTGGTGCCGACGATTGCGGCGACCATCAAGGAACTCGGCGTGCCATTGCCGCTCACTACCCGCATCATCATGGGCATCAGTGATCTGCTGGTACACTATGGGCTGTATGTGGCGATCGGCGTGACGGGCCTGGTGTGGCTTGCGTGGCGTCTGCTGAAAACGGAAAAAGGGCGACGACTCTTTGATACCGCGATTCTGCGCGTGCCGATCTTCGGGCCCCTGGTGCGCAAATTCAATACCGCGCGGTTCTGCCGGACGCTCTCATATCTGTCTACGTCGGGCGTGCCGATCATGAAGTCCTTGGACATCACGGGCGGCGTGCTCGGCAATGCTCTGTTCCGCGATCTGGTGCGCGGGTCTGCGGCAGACATCCAAAAAGGCAAGCCGCTTGCGACGGCTCTCGGCGGCAATCCGCGCATTTTCCAGCCGCTCGTGATTCAGATGATCGCGGTGGGGGAGGAGACGGGCAAAATAGCGGAGATGCTCCTGCGTCTGGCGCTCTTTTTTGAAGAAGAAGTAAACGGGGTGACGAAAAATCTTTCCACAATCGTAGAGCCGATTCTCATGATTGTCATCGGTATTGCCGTGGGTTTTTTCGCGGTGTCCATGCTCCAGCCGATTTACGGGAGCTTGGGAAGTATCGGTATATGACCAAAAATTTTCGCAAGGGATTTACCGCGCTGGAGATCATCATCGCCCTGGGGATTATATCCTTGTTGGGCGCTTTATCGCTTGTATCTTTTCTGAACAGCCGGCGGGTGGGGGAGTTGGTAACTGCGGGCAATGAGATGTTGGCAGTCCTGCGGCTCGCGCATGAAAAAGCCGTGGCAGGGCAGGGGGGAGACCCGTGGGGCGTCCGGCTTGCGGGCAATGCGTATTATTTGTTTCAAGGCGTGAGCTACGGCTCTGCCGTGAGTTCGGTAACGTATATCGTACCGTCGAGTATTGAAATCGCGAATATAGCGCTTGCCGGAGGCGGCCAGGAAATACTCTTTCGTTCGGTTGACGGCATCACTGATCAGCAGGGGACCTTTACCGTGCGCGTGCGCGGCTCCACCGCGCAGGTATTCAATGTGACCATTGACCGCTCGGGCCGCGCATATCAGACAGGCACGGCGCCACCGGCTACGGGCGCGCGATCACTGGACACGCGGCATCGCGCCTTTGTCTTTAACTGGGGCATTGATGACGCGACTGATGTGCGTTTTAGTTTCAGCAATCCCACGGATGTGCATACGGTTGTTATGACGCCTGCGGCTCTCCGCGCATCATACGATTCAGGCGAACGGTCGTTTGTCGTAGGGAGCGCCGAGCAAGTCATGCGCGTGCACGCCTTGTCAGTAGCGGCTGGCGCGACGACGCTTTCAATTGATCGCGACTGCAGAAAGAACAACAAAAAGGTGGTCATTGCCATTCGCGACAGCGACGGCAGTTTCAAGGATATCGCTATCTACGAGGCCGATTGCCGTACGGTCACCGTCGGCGCGTACGGAGGAATAATGACAGAACCATGATCACCGAACATTCCACCAAAGGATTTGGATTGATTGAAATAGTTATCGTAACCGCCCTGGTGTCGGGATTGCTGTTTGTGTTTTCCCAGGCGGGCGCTTTCGCGCTCAAGCTTCTGCGGCATGAAAAAGAAACACTGGAGATGACCCTGCTCGCAGAAGAGGGGACAGAGGCCGTGCGGTCGCTCCGTGACGAATCATGGACGGACAACATAGATGCGCATGATGAGGGCGCCGATCACTACCTCACCCTGGAAAACGGGAAATGGGAAATCAGCCACACGCCGGCTCCGTCCGTTGGGCAGTACGAGCGTTTTGTCGTTATAGAGTCGGTATTTCGCGATGCGCATGACAAAATCGCTTCGAGCGGCGCCGCCGACCCAGGCACCAGAAAAATGACCGTACGGGTGACCAAAGGAAGCAGGACGGTGTCGCTCGTCGGATATCTCACCGATTTCCAGCAATATATCCCGCGCCCTGCGGAAGCGATCGCGGTATCCTACGAAGGAGCGACAAACGACGCGGATCTCATCGCTTTTCCGTCCAACAATACCGGCGGCGGCGACCCGTCGCAGTCGTTCACCACGCCCGCGTCCGCCATCCGCGTAACAAAAGTGTCCCTGCTCCTGCGCCGCGCAACTGCCGCTCCCTCTAACATATATGCGGAACTGCGCACGGCGCCGGACGATACTCCCGCGATCAGCGCGTCAGCCGCCGTGGGCAGCGCGTCCATCCCGCAGGGGACTGCGGCGTGGGTGGATTTTGTCTTCCCTGTACCCATTTCTCTGTCTGTGGCGACCTCATACACGATTCGCCTGCGCAGTATTCCTGATTCCGCCGTGGCGTTTTCCGGCTCTGCTGGCGCCTTACGCTGGTGGTATCTGCAATCAGGAGCGCAGGGTCCGTACGCGGGCGGCATTGCGCGCCGCTTCATCGGGTCGAGCGGCCAGGGCTTGGCGTTGGATCAATATGATTTCGGCTTCAGGGTCTATGCACTGCAATAATAAAAAATCTCATCACGGATTTTCTCTGCTTGAGGCCGTCGTGTATGTGGCCCTGCTCGGTGTCGTGATCGTGTTTATCGCCAATTCCCTGATTTTCCTGGTTCAGACCTATGCGCGGGCGCGGGCGGAGCGCGAAGTGCTTGCAAATGCGCGCTCCATCGTAGATCACCTGGCGACCAAAAGCTCGTCCTCACAGGAGACGTATAGCTTCACGTCGAAATTTGACACGGACGCCGGACAACTTTCTCTCGTCTCTGTAGTCGCCCCTACGACGGGGCATACAACGGCGTATGCGGACCTTTGGGTAGATAATGGCGTCGTGTACATGCGTGAAGAAGGAGGAGCAGAGACCGCGCTGTCCGCCGCAACGGTGCGTGTGACGATCTTACGCTTTGAACGCATCATCCAAGCGCTCGGCCGCGAAGCCGTGCGCATGACCATCCGCGTAGACGCGGCAAGTCCTACATTCCCCGCATCCGCCATACTTACCACCACCACGGCCCTGCGCGGAAATTATTAGAGTAATAATGTCTGTTCTCTTTGCCAAGAATGTGATATGCTTTGACGCATGGAGATGTTTTCTTTCAGCGAAAAAGAAAAAGAAATATTACACAGCGCCGGCATTGAGGCGCTCGTGCTTTTTGGCTCGCGTGCGCGAGGCACCGAGGGATCCGCTTCCGATTTTGACGTGGGGGTTTTATTTGGTGCGGGACACGTTCTCGTGCCATCGGATACCCGCACCCGCGTATACAATACGCTTTACGATCTGCTGTCTCTGCATGCCGGGCGCGCAAGACCGATGGCGGACATTGATATCGT
The DNA here is from genome assembly GCA_001820725.1 of Candidatus Sungbacteria bacterium RIFCSPLOWO2_01_FULL_54_21. Lineage (GTDB taxonomy): Bacteria > Patescibacteriota > Minisyncoccia > Sungbacterales > HO2-52-23 > WO2-54-10. The sequence continues at coordinate 34,658 of MHQR01000037.1, forward strand.
ATTTCTGGGGAGCGCCCCCATGGAACTGCAATCGCATGTTGCCACGCACGGCGTCTCAATATATGAGGAGCATCCGCTCGCGTTCGCGCGGTTCCGGGAGCGCGTCATGGATGTCTATGCGGATTTCGCTCCTTTGCGGCGTATCTTTCACGAGGCCATTTTGGCGCGCATCCCATGACCGCGCATACTCTTGAAAAAGACGTGGTTGTCAAGCGCATCAACGGCATTCAGAAAGAATGCGCGGCGCTTGTGCGTTTGGGGACGACGCCGTTTGATGTATTCAACGACGAAGACGGCACAGCATTCCAGCTTGCCCAGTATCATCTGCATCGCGCTTTGGAAGGCGTATTCCATATCAGCGCGCACATCCTGTCGCGTATACCCGGAGGGCAGGCCACGCAATATCGCGAAATGGCGCGGAAAATGGGCGAATACGGCATCGTTGATAAAGCGTTTGCCGGCACGAAGCTCGTGGACATGGCGCGATACCGCAATCGCCTCGTCCATTTCTATGCCGAGATCACGCCGCCGGAACTCTATGGCATTTTACAAGATGATCTTGGCGACTTTGAAACTTTTCTACACGCCGTGAAGCGGGTACTAGAGCATCCGGAGCAATTCGGTCTGGCAGTCGAATAATCTGCATTTACAAAGCGAAAACAATACGGGAGCACCGGAAGCGCGACAGCAAGCTTCTGCGCCGCATAGCTGTTATTGGAAAGAAAATTCTTGGGTGTGGAAAGGCGAGGTCTTTTTTGACGCCGATGTGCTATAATACTCGCAATGATACGCGAACGGATCGTACAATGGGCTGATCACTTTATCCGCCTGCCGGTGGTGGGGCTGGATATTTCCGATCGTAGCATAAAATACGTGAAATTCTCTGCAGGCCGGAGCGGGCAAATAGAATCGTTCGGCGAAAAAGAAATTGACGAAGGCGTCATCGTGGAAGGCCGCATTGAACGTCCAGCCGATTTTGTCTCTGTCCTTCGCGCCCTCTCCTCGCTCTTGGGACGGTGGTGGTCGCCTATGGGCGTCGTCGCATCTCTGCCGGAGGAAAAAAGTTTTTTGCGCCTTGTGCAATTGCCCGATGTAAAGCCCGCCGAGGTGGCGGGTGCTCTGCGGTGGCAGATCGAAGGCCAGATTCCTTTGCCTGCCGAAGACCTTGCCTATGATTACGAGATCATCGAGTCCCTTGTCAGTCGTCCCGAGCACTTGGATGTCGTGATCACTGCATACCCAAAGACAATCGTAGATGCGTACATCAGCGCGCTCAAGGAAGGAGGATTTCAGCCCGTGGCGCTTGAGCTGGAATCCCAGGCAATCGCGCGCGCGGTGCTCGGCGGCGAGCGCGCGCCCGACGCGACTGCAGTCGTAGATATGGGGCGCAACCGCACGACTATTGCCATGTGCGCGGCGGGCTCGGTGATTTTTACCGCGACCGTGCCTGTCGGTGGACGTATGTTGGAGCAAGAGATCGCAAAAGCTCTCGGCGTGGATATGGCGGCGGCGGATCGCCTGAAAAAAGAGCACGGGCTGATTCCTGGCGCTTATGAGGGAAAAATCTTCAGAGCAATCCTGCCTACGATGGAGATGATTACCGGCGAGCTTGGCCGCACTATAGCGTATTATGAAGATCACATTTCCCATATTCATGGCGGCACGCCGGAAGTCAGGCGGGTGCTGATGTGCGGAGGAGATGCCAACCTGTTCGGCTTGGATACATACCTTTCCTCGCGCGTGCGCGTTCCGGTTTCAATTGCCGATCCTTTTTACGGCATTGCCGCCGAGTCGCCGTATCCCATACCCGAAATTCCGCGCCGCGAGGCGGTTGCCTTTGCCGCGGCTATTGGTCTCGCGCGCCGCATAACCGCATAATGTTCCCCACACGATGTTTGCCGTAAACCTGCTACCCGCATACGAGAAAAAAATTATCCGCATGGAAGAAATGCGCCGCGCGGTCGTGCTTTTTGGAGGATGCGCGCTTGTCATTTTCTGTGCCGGATATCTTATGCTGACGCCATCGCTCCTGCTCACGCGCCTTGCGACCGCCGAGCTTGCGCGCTCGCGTGCGCTCGAAGAAGAGAGCGCGCGGCACGGCATGACTGACGAGGTGAGCGGGCGTATGCGCACGACTCACGATGTCCTGCAGGAATTGCACGCGTATACGGCAGAGCCACCGCGCGCCTCCGTACTTCTCGAGCGCTTCATAGCGCCGGGCCAAGGGATTGCCATTCTCTCGTTTTCCATAAAAAATGAAGGGCAGGCGGCCATGACCGGGCACGCGGCGACGCGAGCTGATCTTTTGCGTTTTGAAGAGAGATTGCGCGCATCCAACCGATTTTATGAAATCACGTTTCCGCTTTCCAACATCACGCGCGAGCGCGATATTCAGTTTTCGGTTCAAGGAAAGATAAAACCCGAATACGGCCTATGACCTTCACGACCTTGCGCATACCGGCACGGTATACATTTGTCGCGGTTTCCGTCGTCGCTCTTGCCGCGGTCGGGATTGCCGCATGGGGCTTTGCGCAGGCCATTGCCATCGTATGGCAAGGCCATGCCGCGCAAGCCGAGATCAGGCAGAACATCGGTGTGCGTGCCGAGGAACGCCAAAGCGCCCGGGCATCCGAAGTACTGCTCCGCAACCGGCAGGAGGACATCCGCCGCATCGGCGCATTTTTTGTGCCGCGCCATGGCCCCATCGCCTTTATCGAGGCGGTTGAATATGTCGCCAGTCGGACGGGCAACACGATCTCTCTGGATATAGACGAAAACGTCGGCGGCGAGCGCGCACTCCGTTTCCGCCTCACGGTAGAAGGCGGGGCAAACGGCCTGGTGGATTTTATGCGCGCGGTGGAGCTTCTGCCGTACAAGATTGATATACAAGATATGGTATTTCAAGATACATCGCCTGCGGGCGGCGCATTGCCGGGTAAGACGCCGTCGGTGCGGCGGGAAGCACCTGCGCGGCTTCTCTTATCCCTCGATGTCAGCGCTCGCTAATATCCCTATGTCCTCACTTTTTTCAAAATCACTCTCCCTGTGCACCGGCTTTCGCGCTTCTTCGTTCAAACGCAACACGGTCATTTTTAGCATCGTCGTGTTTCTGGGGATGTTGGCGCTGGCGTTGTTCGCCATAGACGGATATGCGCTGTATCTCTCGCACTTTGCCGAACCCGCGCCCGTACTGCCACTGCGCAATACGCCCCAGCTCTCTACCCAGGATATTGACGGCACGCTTAAACTCCTCGACGAACGGGAGAAAAAGATGCGAGCATTGTTCGGTGAAGAAATAAAACTACCCTCGGAGGGAATCGAACCCCCATCAAGACCTTAGAAGAGTCCTGCTTTATCCATTAAGCTACGAGGGCTTTGTTCTGCCAAAACACTGGAGCTGTATATACGTCTTTCGTCTATGGCAATTAGCGCAACGAATTTCGCACTTTTTCATCTCTTTCTCCAAGGCATTCCAAGAGTAATGTCCTGACAACATTTTCGAAATTGACTTGAATTTTTTCTGCGGAATGCTGTGGTCAAATTCAAGAACTATAGGATCTCTTTCTCCGCAATCAACACATGCCTTTGCAGATAAAAATGCCAACAATCTTCCCCGTATTCTGATACGGTGTCTTTTTTGGGCGGCGTAAAGGTCTTCTCGACGTTTGTAGGGCATGTCAGGATTATATCGCACGATTCTAACCCTGTCTATGACCATATGCGTCAGAGGCGAATATTATTTTCTGAAGTATTCTCTCAATTTTTCCCGCGGGACTTCTTTCTGCTCGCGGGTTCTGGCGTTTTTGATGCTCACGGTTCCTCTCTTTTGTTCCTCCTCACCGCGAATAATGACGTACGCCATTTCTTTTTTCAGCGCGTACGCAAGCTGTGCCTGAAAAGAGAGGTCATCGCCGAGATAGATGGAGCAGGGGATGCCCGAAGAACGCACTTCCTGCGCCATTGTCAGATATTCCGCTTCGGCGTTGGGAATGAGGGCGAGAACGAGCGCTCCGGATGAGGAGCGCTCGGCTCCAGATGAGCGCGTGGTCGCGGCGGGTTTGATATCGAGCCGTTCGAGTCCCGCGATCAGGCGGTCTACGCCGAGTGATACGCCGACAGCCGGTATTTTCTGCCCGGTAAAAGACATGACCAGGTCATCATACCTGCCGCCGCCAAAGACCGAGCCGATTTCTTGGACATCCGTGAGGATCGTCTCAAACACGGGGCCGGTGTAGTACGACAGGCCGCGCACCAGCGAGCGGTCAATGCGCCAGTAGTTCTCCTCAATGCCCATCGCGTTGAGTGCCGCGGCAATCTCGGCGAGCGTGCCGATTGTTTCCGGTGGAGAAGCAAGGAACGCCATAATTTTTTCAGTCGGCTCTTTGCCGAATTCTTTTTGTAATTCGTCGGCGATGCCAGATTTTCCGATTTTGTCCAGTTTATCAATGATGCGCAAAGCCGCCCAGAGCTGTTCTGGAGGAAATCCGGCGAGAACGGGAAGTACCTCCAATTCTTTGCGGTCGGCGATCTTGATGATGAATTTTTCAATGCCGAGCGCGCGGAGCGTCGCATACATCACGGCAACAATTTCGGCGTCTGCAGATGGCGTGCCGGCGCCGACAATATCCGCATCCGCCTGTGTGAATTCGCGGTATCTGCCGGCCTGCTGGCGCTCGCCCCTCCACACGCGGCCGATTTCGTAGCGCTTGAAGGGACGGGGAATGTCGGGGTTGGCGGCGACAAACCGCGCGAGCGGTACCGTGAGATCGAAACGAAGGGACGTGTCGCTGGTCTCCTCTTTGTCCTGTGATCCGCGCACGTTGAAGATAATCTTTTGCGAATCCTCCTCGCCTCCGGTCAATACTTCGGTGCGTTGCACCGCGCTCGTTTCCAACGGCTCAAAGCCGAAACTCTCAAATGTCCGGCGCGCCGTATCCAGAATCCATTGTTTTACCCGCGCATCGCGAGGCGCATAGTCGCGAAACCCGCCCGGAAGATCTGGTTTTACTCTCTCTTTCAGTGGATTGTTTTCGGTCATTGCCTGTACGTTAGCATGTAATATATACGGGTTCAATTCCGCGCAAAATGAAACCCCTCGTGAGAGGGGGCTGTCTTGATGCCTTGGTAAAATCGGGAAAGAAATTTCAAGACGTCAACAGAACCCTCTCACGCGAGAGGATAAGCGTATGATGATGTCTTGCTGAAAAGCGATAGGCCATAACTTTATTTGCGCGGGCGAGAATCTGACACAATAACGATTGTGCCAAAAATAACAATGATAGCCAATAGTCCGAGTAAAAACAAGTTAAGGGGAGTGGAGACATGAGTTTTTAGCGGCCATGCCAGCATAATACGCGTATCGTCCTGACTTGTCAAGGGAGGGAAAGGCGGTTTATTGCCGAGCGAGTGAGAGAAGAGAAAACATCCGTTTTCTCTTCCGAGCGAGCGATGGCAACAAAGGGTCAATACCCCGCGCCTTGGCGCGGGGGAGGAGCCGCAACGGCGGCTTCCTCCATGGCGGGGCTTGCCCCGCGGTCGTAATACCCTTTATAATGCAATCGTCATGGTGCCCATAGCTTAGTGGCAAAGCACCGCCCTGTGGAGGCGGCCACGAGAGTTCAATTCTCTCTGGGCACCCATTCAATAATGAGATTGCCTGTGGATTGTGCGCTCGGCTGGAGCGTGCGATACTGCACCTATGCCAGGGGACATCGCCAAAAAGAAAATCCTTCTGATTGAGGATGACGTATTTATGGGCCAGCTCTTGGGGCAGGCCCTGGAGCGTGCCGGATTTGAACTTATTGCGGCAAAAACGGGCACAGAGGGCATTACTAAATTCCAGGAGGGCAAGCCCGATATTATCCTGCTCGACCTTATCCTTCCCGATCAAAACGGCTTTGACGCATTGCGTCAGATCAGGCGCGTCCCCGGCGGCGCGGAGGCCAAAGTTCTGGTGTTGTCCAACCTAGCGCGCGAATCGCAATTTGAAGAAGCAAAGCGCCTCGGCGTCGTTGACTATCTGGTAAAAGTAAATTTTTCTCTCGACGAAGTACTCGCCAAAATCAACGAAACATTGGCCAAATAAAATATGAAAAAGATATGCTATAGCATATCTTTTTCATACCTCGCCTATTATTGTCCGTCGCTTCGCTCTTCTGCCGTAAGCATGAGGGTCTCTTCCTTGCCCTCGCGCAGGATTTTGATCGGCACTTTTTCTCCGATGGCTACTTTTTCCAGTACGTCCTCAATCGCGTTTTTCTCGTCAATCGCTACATTATTGAGCGAGACGATGATGTCTCCTTCGCGCAGGCCCGCGCGTTCTGCCGCGGAGCCGGGCATGATTGCCGGACGGTCGGGGACATTCTGCCCAGGGACTCCCTGTCCGGGCAGGCCTTCGCGGAGTATGAATGCGCCACGATCCACGGGCAGGCGGAAGCGTTTTTGGATGAGGTGATTGATAAGCAGGTACCGGATGCCGAGGAACGGACGCCGGATGTGTCCGTATTTTTTCAGGTCGTCCAGATCGCACCGCGCTTTGTTAATGGGAATGGCAAAGCCGATGTTCTGCGCGCCAAAAACAATGGCCGAGTTGATGCCGATGACTTCGCCCGCGAGATTGACCAAGGGGCCGCCAGAATTGCCCGGATTGATCGCCGCATCGGTTTGAATCAGGCCGCGAAGCCGCTCGGAATGTCCCTCCATGTCGGTCATGGCGGTGATGAAGCGCGATAATCCGGACACGATGCCGGATGATACGGTATTTTGGAATTCCCCCAGCGCCGTGCCCACCGCGAGCACAAACTGGCCAAGCTGAATGGTATCGGAGTCGCCCAAGGGAAGCGCGGGCAAATCCTGGGCTTCTATTTTGAGGATCGCAACGTCATTCATGGGGTCGCGCGCAAGCACGGTCGCCGGATACCGGTCTTCGGTGGGTGTGACGACCATATACTCTGCCGTTGGGTCGTGCACGACGTGTTTGTTGGTGAGGATGAATCCTTCAGGGTTGATGATAAATCCCGACCCGCCGCCGATGCGAATCTTGCCGTCGGGCGTGTGAGGCAATTCATCTTCGGGCGGCGGCAAGTCCACGTGGTCGCCGTGCGGCGCCATGAGCGCATAGGGTTTTTCCCTTACGATCGCGTCATAGTCCTTGCTCACCACGATTGAGACCACGGCGGGCATCACCCTTTTCACCGTGTTGATAATCTGCTCCTCGTATGTTGTCGCTTGCATATCTTCCATGATAGCATAATGAGCGGGAAATCCATAAGCCCTCGTAGTTCAACGGATTAGAATCGCCCCGTCCTAAGGGGTTGATGGAGGTTCGATTCCTCCCGAGGGCATGCGAGATTAGGGCCTATAGCTTAGTGGTAAAGCACGCGAATGGCATTCGCGGTATCGGGGTTCGATTCCCCGTAGGTCCACTGTATGATACTTCGAGCCGTGAGATTGCTGATTGAGCTCGAAGATTACTGACAATTTCGCGGTTCCAAAACCTTTATCCCCACACCTATGCATAGGTGTGGGGGTTTATTTCTCGTGTACGGAATTCCGTCGGGGAATAATAATCTTTGGAACCGCGGGCGCGTTTCGGGCCGCAGGTCAAACCATTGCCGGCCGAGATCGCGTAAAAAGGCAGTGGCGTAGGCCAAGGCGGCTTCGATATCAAACTGGTCAATCTTGCATTCGGCCATTGATATCTTTACGGCCGCCACCTGGTTGTCCATTTCCTGCTTTCGTTCAAGAAATTCTTCTTTTGTATAAGACCCGTCCTCTCGCATTTCGCAAATGCGTTTTTTCTTTCCCTCAAGCTCGGCAAGCCGAACTTCATATTGTTTCGCCTCTATTTCAAATTTTGCTTTATTTTCCATTTTCATATTCATGCTCATTTTTCGGCTATTTTCGGATATAATCCGATATAGCCGTTATATTCGATTATGGCCTGTTGACCCCGTTAGAGAACGCCCTCGCAAGGCGAGTGGCTTCAGCCACCTTGGGGCGGCTTTTCTCTAACGGGGCTGACTCTTTAAATACTATCGTATACAATTGTATATAGTTAACTATATACGGTCAACCCCCACACCTAATTTGCTTATGTTTTACACCTACCTAATCAAAAGTAAAAAGGATGGTGAGCTGTATATTGGCTCTACCGATAATTTACGAAGGAGATTTCAGGAACACAACAAAGGGCTGAATCGCTCTACAAAATACAGAATTCCGTTTGAGCTTGTCTATTATGAGGCATATAAATCAGAAAAAGACGCAAGAGATAGAGAGCATAACTTAAAGTTGAGAACGAATGCATTGAATCAATTAAAGCGAATAATCACTAAAAGCCTCAAAGCAAATTAGGTGTGGGGGTCAAGTACCATCAAATTATGGCAGAAAATCGTTTCAACAAAAGAATAAAGTTCACGACGGAGATTTTAAGCAAGATTGCTAAGATTGACGAGTTTAAGGGTCTCTGGCAAGGAAGCCTGCGGCTAAGCCCGCAGATTTTGGGGCGCCTGAAGGCCTCGGTCATTATCACAAGCACGGGCGCGTCCACCCGTATTGAGGGCGCAAGAATGAGCGATGAAGAAGTCGCGCGTCTTTTGCGTGGGCTGAAATCAAAACCGCCAAAAGGAAGAGATGAGGAAGAAAATGCCGGCTACGCTGACCTCTTGGGTAGAATTTTTGACAACTGGAAAACGCTTAAACTTTCAGAAAACCAGATTTATCAGCTCCACAGCATTTTGCTGAATTTCGTAGAAAAAGACCAGAATCACAAAGGCAAATACAAAGCGACCGACAACGCGGTAACGATAAAAAACGAAAAAGGCGAAACGGTGGTTTTGTTTAGGCCAACCGCTTCATATCTTGTAAAGCCGGAAATGGAACAGATTTTGGCTTGGACAAACGAGGAGCTGGAGAAAAAAGAACCCCACCCATTGCTTGTCATCGCAAACTTTATCTTTGAGTTTTTGGCTATTCACCCATTCCAAGATGGCAATGGACGGCTTTCTCGCGCGCTCACAAACCTTCTTCTTTTGAAAACCAGCTATTCATATGTGCCGTATGTTTCTATGGAAGAAATCATTGAGGAGCGAAGAACGGATTACTATCTTGCCCTTCGGGCAACTCAAAAAACTCACAAAACCGACTACGAAGATATTGCGGCATGGGTGAGTTTCTTTTTGGATGTTTTGATTGAACAGGCAAATCGGGCAAAGAAAATTATGGAAGCTGATCAGCCGGAGAAACTGCTTTCCGAAAAACAACTGGAAATTTATAAGTTGTTCGATACCAAAGACACTCTTGGTGTTTCGGAAATAGATAAAACTCTTGAGGGAAGAATACCCCAAGTAACCATAAAACAAGCACTCTCGCGCTTGGTCGTATTAAGATTGCTCGAAAGAATCGGTTTAGGACGCGGCACGCGATACAAGAAATTATAAGTCAAAGCCAAAGATGAAATATGAAAATGAACTCCGATTTAACATTTATCACAAACGAAGAGAATAAGCAGCTCAAGCAAAGAATTGCCGAGCTTATTAAGAGTAGCAAGGAATTAAGGTTTCTTGTCGGCTTTTTCTATTTTTCCGGCATAGACGAATTATACGAAGCGTTAAAAAGCAACCCCTCGTTTCAGATGGATGTTTTAGTTGGGCTTAACACCGACAAAACTATTCACGGCCTAATTGAGTATCCGGACCCCAACACAAATATCACAGATAGGGAGAGGGTGGAAAAGTTCTTTGATTCAATTGCAAAATCAATAAACTCCGATGAATTTGACACGAGGGAGTTTTACGAACGAGTGAAGTTTTACTTGGAACTTATAAAATCCGGAAAATTAAGAATTCGTAAAACCCTAAAGCCGCATCACGACAAACTTTATATTTTTA
>MHQR01000037.1:44750-45133 GCA_001820725.1 Candidatus Sungbacteria bacterium RIFCSPLOWO2_01_FULL_54_21
ATTAATTTAGTCGAAAACAAAACGCTTATTGCCGACATCACCCCCTTTGAGGCATTCGCCTTTGTATTAAAGAATTATCTCGATGTGCAGGGTCAGCAGAGAGTAAAGGAGAGCGTCAAAGAATTGCTTGAGCGTAAGGGATATAAGCCGTACCAATACCAGCTCGATGCCGTTTCGCAGGCGCTCAATATCATTAATAGTCCGGACACGCCCAATGGCTTAATTGTTTCTGACGTTGTCGGTCTTGGAAAAAGCATAATCGCCTCATTAATAGCAAAGAGCCTGGGAAAGCGCGGCGTAATCATTTGTCCGCCGGGAATTATAGGAGATGAAAACAAGAGATCGGGGTGGAAAAAATATAAGGAGGATTTCGAACTTCATGA